>CALGAS010000344.1 GCA_937959175.1 uncultured bacterium
GGCGAAACTCCTTCTCGAGGAGTTTGTGCATCTTGAAGCCCTTCCCCTGGGGGCGGACCTGGAACGAGTTGCCGCCCGTGCCGTCGTTGGCGTAGCAGTAGCCCCACTTGTCGAAGCTGGTGCCGTGGGCGTTGGGGGGATTGGCGGCGATCGGCGTGATCGCGAACCGCCGCGGGTCGAACCGATACATCCCCGCCTCGCCGATGTTGAGGTTCTTCGCCCAGGGCGTCTCGTGGTTGTGGACCAGAAAGACGCCGCTCTGCCAGTAGATGCCGCCGTCGGGGCCGTAGATCAGGTTGTTGGCGGCGTGGTGGGTGTCGGAGGTGCCGAGGCCCTGGAGGAGGATCGTGCGAACGTCGGCCTTGTCGTCGCCGTCGGTGTCTTCGAGATACCAGAGATCGGGCCCGGAGGTGACGATCACGCCGTTGCCCCAGAACTCGAAACCGAGCGGGTTGTGGACGTGCGCGAAGATCTTCCGCGTGTCGGCGACGCCGTCGCGGTCGGTGTCTTCGAGGATCATCAGGCTGTCGTTCATCTCCTTGAGCGGCTCCCACTTGGGGTAGGTGTTCCAGCAGGCCACCCAGAGCCGCCCCTTCGCATCGACCTGCATCTGGACCGGGTTGACCAGGTCGGGGAACTGCTCTTCCGAGGCAAACACGTTCAGTTCGAAGCCTTCCGGCACGCGGATCTTGGCCCGGCTCTCCTCGGCCGAGAGATACTCGACGCTGCCCTCCTTCGCCGCGCTCGAACTCTTGCTGCCCCCGCCGACGTTCGACGTGACGGGCACCGGCGGCGGCACGTTGCTGTCGTCGATGGTGAAGGGGCGGCCGGCCGCCGCGGCCCAGATCGCCGGATCGCGGTTGGCCGTCATCACGTCGAGCATGGCAAGTTCGTGCATCAAGACCTCGGCGTTGCTCTGCCCGTCGACGAACGTCAGCCCGGCGCGTGTGCCCCAGATGTCGTTTCCGTCGGTCGCCCGGAACCGGTTATGCCAGTGCCAGTTCTTGTCGGCGACGGCGGCGTAGGTCGCCTCGAGATCGGCGTCAGCCGGCACGGTCGCGCCGAGCAGGGCCCGCGAGATGATGTCGGCAAGCTTCCGGTAGCCGGCCGCGTTCAAGTGGCAGCCATTGACGGTCAGCCGCTCGGGGCCCGCGGCGAAGAGCTGGTAGGTCGGGGTGTAGAGATCGACGAAGGCCGCCCCCGTCTTCTCAGCGGCCCGCCGGGTGGCAGCGGTGTAGGCGGCGAGGTTGGCATTGTGCTGGGTGCCGTCGGGCAGATTGGGATCGCCGGTGTTCTCGAAGGCGATCGGGCTGAAGAGCACGAACCGGGCCTCCGTCCCCTTTTCGGCCCGCAGCGTCCGGTAGCGTTCGACCGCCTTGACGAGTTCCTCCTCGTAGGCGGCAGCCCCCTCCGGCCCGGCGTACGACTCGTTGTAGCCGTACATCATGAAGATCACGTCGGGATCGACGTGCTCGAGATAGGCCGGGTCGCTGATGAAACCCTTGCTCCGGGGCCGCGCGGCAACGGTGTCGCCGGAAAAGCTCAGGTTGCGAAACCGCACGTCCAGTCCGTCGAGCTGCTTCTGGAGAACCGTCTCGACCCAGGGGGAGTGCTGCATCCGGTCGGCCAGGCCGTTTCCGTAGATCGCCACCACATCCCCCTTCTCGAAGGCGAAGGAGCCAGCCGGCTTGGCCACCGGGGCAGCGGACAAGAGCGGCAGGAGGCCGAGGCACGACACGATGGCGAGCAACGAGAGCGCGGCGGGCGACCAGAAGCGACACGACATGGGCAGGTCTCCGACGAGAGGTGTGCAGAATACTCAAGTGTAGCCTCAAAGACGGACGAGAGCGTCGCCAGAGCGGCTGCTGATCGATATCCATCAGTGACTGGCGTGAGACCGCGCGTTGGTGGGTTGGGACTGGCGATTCGGCGGCACCCGGTCAGTCGTGGCGGGGCTCGGGCGGATCAGGCAGCGTGACATGGTAGCGGCTCAATCGCGGGTCGGGCTCGGGGTAGTCGGTGCTGATCAACTGGGCGCCGCTGGCGATCGCCAACTCGCGGCGGCGGGTGTCGTTGGTGCGTGCCTCGCGGCCGTTGGCGTCGGCCCGTGTCCGCACGATGAAGCCGTCCTGCACGAGTCTGCGAATCTCCGCCTGCGTGGCAACCGGATCATTCCGTTTCATCCAGGCTGCCTCCGGA
>CALGAS010000345.1 GCA_937959175.1 uncultured bacterium
CTCGAGTTTTTCATCAGGATCCTCCCCCTGCCCGCGACGGCCGGCTTCAGGTCGGCAGCGGCGAGGCGTACTTCCTGCGAGCCGCCGTCTCATCGACACCGTTGACAACCGTGCCAAGAACCCGCACGCCCACGCTTCGCAGTTTGTCGACGGCAGCCGCCACCTGAGGCACGCAGCTGACATCCCGCATCGTGGCAACGATGGCCACGTCGCTCTGCTGGCCGAGCAGCAGCACGTCGGCAAAGGCGAGCACCGGGCCGGCGTCGATCACGACATGGTCGAACGATTCGCGGTAGTGCTTGAGAATCGATTCCGACTCGGGCCGTGACAGCGCGGTGATCGAGGCATAGTCGCAGGCTCCACCGGTGACCGCGAAGAGCCCCTCGACGCCGGTTGGCTGCACCGCCTCGTCCGGCGAAATCTCACCCCGAAGGATTTCCGGCAGGCCCGTCTGCAGATCGAGGCCGAGCGCCAGATGAACATTGGGGTGCCGCAGGTCGCCATCGAGGAGCAGCGTCCGCTTGCCCGAGCGGGCCAGGCTGGCGGCGAGTTGCGAGGCAAAGGTCGTCTTGCCCTCGTGCTCGACGGCACTGGTCACGACGATCACCTTGGGCGTTTCACGGCCGGTCTGCATCACGACCGCCCGGACCCCGTCGACACACTCGGCCACGTGGCCCGGATTGGCCCGGCGGGTCACCCGCGGCACGGTGCCGATCACCCGCATGCCCAGCCGCTGGGTCACTTCCTCGGACGTGCTCAGCCGGTCACGGAGATATTCGAACGCGACGACCGATCCGCCGCCAAGCACGAGGCCCGCCGCTGTGGCCAGGACGCTCAGCATCGTCCGAAACAGCTCGTCGCTGCCTTCCGGCACGCTCGCCTCCTCGATCAGTTCGACACGATTCGGCATCGCGATGTCGACTTCGGTGGCATTGAGGCGGACGCCCATCTCGTCGGTCACCTTCATCAACTGCTCGATTTCCGACTTGCGGGCCATCATGTCGGCGTTGGCCTGGCCGAGCAGCTTGACCTCTTCGGCCACCTTGTCGAAATCCTTGGTCGCATCGTCGAGCTGGCGGGCGAGGATCTCCCGCCGCATCCGGAGCACGACCGGGCTCTCAGCCGCAACGCCGCTCCGCCGGCCCTGTGCATCCATCGACAACTGGGTGATGATCTGCGGCTTGAGTTCTTCCCGCCGCTGCTCCATCCGCATCAGGAGGCTGGACCGCATGTCCTGCAGCTTCTTGACGGCCGGATCGTTTGGACCGCGGGCACTCCGCTGGGCCTGATAGACGATCATCTCCTCGAGGCCGGCCAGCTTGTCCCGCAACTCGACAAACTGCGGATCCCGCAGGATCATCGCGTCGACCATCTCCGCGGGCACCGACTGCTCGAGGGTGATCTCGCCCTTGGCCTTGGCGTCCATGACGGCCAGCTCGGCGTCGATCAGGGCGATGTCCCGCTGGAGCTGGGTCTGCTGGGCCCGGAGGGTGCCGAGGTGGTCGAGCAGCAAGGCCCGCTGGGTGGAAACCTCCGCGCTATCGGTCGTGCCCAGCGACTTGGCGAGATTGTGGTAGGTGTCGAGCCGTTCCCTCACCTCCGACATGTTCTCCTTGTATTTCTTCTCGAGCGTGTCGCGACGGGCCAGTCGCTCGGCCTTTTCCTTGTTGACGACGTCGTTGAGATACGAGTTGGCGACGGCATTAACCACCTGCGTGATCTCCTTGGGGTCTTCCCCGCGGAGTCGCACCTGCAAGACTTCCGATTCCATCGGCGCCGAGACCTGGACGTTCCGCATCAGCCAGCCGACCTTGTCTTCTTCGCCGGCCAGAGTCTCGAGGGTGTTGATGCCCGGTCTGCGGAGGGCGGCCATCAGGACGAGCGGGCTCTTGATCAGCTGGACCTGCGTCTTCCGGTAGGCCTCGTACTCGGCGTTGTCGCGGCCCATCCCGGCCCCATACATCCCCGACTTGTCCCGCACCCGCAGCCAGGCCACGGCTTCGAAGCCACGGGGCAGGAACAGGAACGTCAGCACTCCGGCCAGGCTGCCCAGCACGATTGCCAAGACCGTGGCGGGAATCCAGCGGCGGCGGAAGGCGTGCCAGACCCGCTTGTAGTCGATGCCGCCAGCCAGCGGGTCGGCCGCCGGGGCCAGGCCGCCGGGGAGTTGTTCGCCCTGATAGGTGGAGAGCCCGGTCTCACGGATCGGTGCGAGCATGCCCGCCTGCGGCCCGCCAGCCGCGGTTGCGACCGCCGGCCCGGTTCCTTCCGTCGTTGCTTTTTGCTGTTCGCTCATCGTTGCAGCGTTCTGCCACCTCCACACCGATCAGCGGCCCGCTGATCGGCCTGTTTCGGAAGCCTTACCCGTGAAGTTCTAGTCTAGCCCATTTTCCCGCCCGATTTTCCTGGCCCGTCCGCCCGGTTTTTCCCGGGAATCAGCGGAAAGCCACCGGCAGCGCCGGGGCTTGGGGCAGCCCGCCCGGGCCGCGGCCCGCTCGCTGCGGCCGCCGGCACCATCGCCGGCGTGTACTCGTCGGTCACGATCACGAACGACAGAAGTTTCATCTCCAACAGGATGAAGCCGACCGCCAGGCCCATCATCAGGATCGCCGCCGGGGTGCTGTCGTGGAAGCCCTCGGCCATCTCCGGCGACACTCCGTAGAGCATGCCGGCCGTCGTGATTCGCATCGCATTGGCCATGATGGCAATCGGAATCGCGCTGATGGCAATGACGAGGTTTTCCCACCACTCAAGCCCCGCGACGACGATCACCACCGCGGCGAGCCAGACGAAAATCGTCAGCATCTTCAGGCCCGCGCAGGCATCCACGACGTTCATAACGTGGTCCTGGCCTAGCCGGATCAAATTGCCCTCCCGGAAGGCATCGAAGCCGAGGGTCTGGAGGATGAAGGTCGCCACGCGGGTGTTGAAGGTCTGGAGCGGGCCGGTCAGGTACCGCTGATGCCCTTCGGGCAGCGGGTACATGAAAATCAGCAGGGCGATCGCGATCCACGACCAGCGGAAGATGCTCCAGCCGCCGGCCAGCAGAAACATCCCCGCCAGCGCCGGGACGAAGGTGTACATGTCGATCGTCTTGACGCGGAAGTAGGCGAAGGCCAGCCGGATCAGGAAACTGCCGGCCATCAGACCGAGACCGGCCAGGCGGGCCGACATCGAGACCGGCTCGGCGGGCTTTCGCCGCCAGAAGAGGAGCACCAGCGTGAGCACCGGCACGATCCAGCCATGCTGGTATTGGGGGTTGGCCCAGGAGGTGGGCAGTCGGGAGAGCGACTCCCAGTAGCTGTAGACCAGACCGCCGGAGAGCAGCAAGACAGTGAGGCCTTCCAATCGCCACCAGGCAACTGCCGCCAGGCACCCGGCGGCGATCACGGCCAGGCCGGCGAGTGCCAACGATTTGACAACAGCCACCATCCCGCTGCCGCCGCCGAGCCACGACTCGGCCAGCCACCGCCATTCCGACGATTCGGCGTCGTATTGCCAGTTGAAGGGTTCCAGATCAAGCAGTCCGAAGGCCGCGATCCAACAGGGCAGCGCCACCAGCAGCAGGGTGCCGAGATCCCGCTGCTTGAGGTCATCCACAAACAGTTTGGCCCGGCGGGCCATTCCCTCGATCAGGCCCTCGTCTTCGGGCGCCGGGGGATGAATCCGGGTCGGCGCAGCGGCAGCGGGAGGGGGTGAGACACCCTGACCGCCGCCGACCGGCATGATCGGTGATGGAATCGACATAGAAAGCGTCCGAGTCCTGACGCCACCATCATACTGGAGAGAAAAACCATTTCCATGAGGTTCGCGCAAGCAGGAGCGGAGGCGGCCGGCTCGCGGCGAAGCCGACTGACGTGGCAGCCGCGGGGATCCGCTCAGCCGGCGGGCAGCCAGGCCGTCAGGGCACGGCCCAGCGCCAGCCATTCCCGCCAAAATGCAATCCAAACCGTCGCGGCGACCGGGAGAAACAGTTGCAGGCCGCGAGGCTGCTGCCCGAACCAGCCGGCCGCTCGAATTGCGACAGCCGACACGACCGCCATGACCGTCACAGCCTGCCAGCCGAGGACACTTCCCAGCAGCGGCAGACCCAGTCGAATGCCCGCGGCAGAAAACACGCGGCCCAGCAGCCAGCCGGTCGCCGCCCCGATGCCGGCGGCCAGCCAGCCGGCGTTGGCTCCCAGCCGCCAACCGGTGGGCAGAAGCGACGCCGGCACCGCAGGCGGCGGGGCGAGGGCAGGCACGGCGGCGGCGAGGCCGATCGCCAGTACCAGCGGAATCACCAGCTGGCGGTCGGGCGGCTGCCAGCCGACGCGATCGAGCAGGCCCCAGGTGATCACCATCAAAACGACGGCCGCGTGAAGCACAAAGGCCAGCAAGAGCCGCCAATCGCCTCGGAGCAGCCTGTCGATTCCGGTGGGAAAGCCAACGTCGAAACCGGGCAGCCAGCGGCCCCCGCCGATCAGTTCGGCCGCGGCAAGCCCGGCGACGATCATCCCGCAGCCCGCCTCGACGAGGGGATAGTGGGCCGAGATCGACAGGCCACAACTGCGGCAGCGGCCCCGCAGCCGCAGCCAGCCGATCACGGGAATGTTGTCGCCCGGTCGGATCGGCGTGCCGCAGGACGGGCAGCGGGATCCCGCTGCGACGAGTGATTCGCCGCGGGGCACGCGATGGACCACGACATTGATAAAGCTGCCGAGGATCCCGCCCCAGGCCGCGGCGCAGAGGACGACAGCCACCTCGGCCCAGGGCCAGCAGGCAATCTGCACGGGGAACAGGGGGCCGGTCATGTCGTCTGGGTGTCGGGGTCGGCTTTCGTGTAGGGTACTCGCCGCCGCCGATTCCTGGCCCGGGGCCCCGATCCCGCTCCATGCCCGCAGACCAGCCCGCAGCCTCCGAGCAGCCCCGCCCCCGCCGCCCCCTGGCCGGTTGGGCGATGATCGTTGTGCGGCTGGCGGCGACCGTCGGGCTGATGACCTGGGCGGTTTGGAACGTTGACTGGCCGCTGTTCGTCAGCAAGCTGGCCGCCGCAGAAGCGGGCTGGTGGCTCGCCGGGCTGACCGTAACGCTGCTGGTGCAGGTCATCGCGGGGCTCCGCTGGGCCTCGCTGGCGCGGCCGTTGGGGTTCGACTTTCCCCGGCGGTTCTTCGTCCGCCGCTTTTATGAAGGGATGTTCTTCAGCCTCTGCCTGCCATCGAGCATCGGCGGGGATGTGGTCAAGGCGGCTCGCACCGGCAGCAGCACCCCGCTGCGGCTGCTGGCGGCCTGCTCGGTGTTGGCCGACCGGCTGACCGGCCTCTCGGCGTTGGGGGTGCTGGTGGGCACGGCCGTGCTGTCGCGGCGGTTCGGCCTGGGCACCGTCGGCACGCTGGGCATCTTCGCCGGCCTGCTCGGGGCGGTGCTCGCGGCCTTCCGGCTCGGGCTGTCGCTGCTCGATCGGGTTCACGCGGCCCTCCCGGAGAGCTCTGCGGCCCGGCGGTTCGTGGCCCAGCTGCTTCCCTACCGGGAGCGGCCGCGGTTCGTGCTGCTGGCGGTGCTCTGGAGTTTTGTCGTTCAGGCCGGCGGCGTGTTTGCCGTGACGCTGGTGGCCCGTTCGCCGAATGTCACCCTCCCCGCCCTGGTCTGGCTGTCGGTGGTCCCGCTGGTCGCCCTGGCGATGGTGCTGCCGATCAGCATCGGTGGCCTGGGCGTTCGAGAGAAGTCGTTCGAGGCGCTGCTGCCGGCCTTCGGAGTGCCCGAGGAGACGGCCCTGGCCATCGCGCTGTTGTGGGGGCTGTGCACAACGCTGGCCGGGCTGCTCGGCGGTGTGGTGTTTCTGCTCGAGCGGCGGCCGCTCGAGACGCCCTCGACGACCGCGGCCTTGGGCTGACCGCTGCCGCGGCCATCACCCTGCCGGCGGTGCCGCGATCAGCGTCCGGCATCGTCAGCCGCCGGCCCGCCGCCGGGCATCGACCGCCAGCAGGGCGGCCACGCTCTTGGCGTCTTCGATTCGGCCATCGAGGCACATCGCCACCGCCTCGGCCCAGCGCACCACCCGCGTCGTGATCAGCTCGCCCGGCTCGAGGGCCTGCTCGCCCGCGGTCAGGTCGCGGGCCACGAAGAGGTGCATCCGCTCCCGGAGGATGCCCGGCGACATCCAAAACTCACCAGCCGGCTCGATGCGGCCGGCGCGGTAACCGGTCTCCTCGGCGAGTTCTCGCGCCGCGGTTTCGAGCGGCGGCTCGTCGCGGTCGAGGGTGCCGGCGGGAAGCTCGAGGAGGGTCGCCCCGACGGCGACCCGTACGACCTCGACCAGGCAGACCTGATCGGCCGACACCAGCGGCACGATCACGACGCTGCCCGGGTGAACGATCACCTCCCGGTCGCGGGTCGTGCCGTCGTTGCAGGGTTGAGCGACGCGTTCGACGTGAAACCGGCGGCCGGTAAAGAGAGGCTTGCCCGTGTCGCTCATCGCCGTTCTCCGGCGGCACGGTCGGCCGACGACACGACCCGGGCCCGCCGCCCGTCGACCTCGAGGGTGTCGGCATCGAGCCACCGCGTGTGGATCAGGGCCAGCCCGATCGTCGAGCCGCCCTCTGCGGCAGGGCAGGCGGAGGTGAGCATCCCGGCCTGCTGGTCTCCAACGCTGACCGTGGCCGGCAGCGTCGGCGGCGCATCGGCCTCGATGGCGAGCGTCACCAGTCGCCGGTTGACGTGGCCCATCGCATCGAGCCGGGCCACCGTCTCCTGGCCGAGGTAGCAGCCCTTGGTGAAGGAGATCTCCCGCGCGTCGCGGCCGAGTTCCTGCGGGAGGGTCTTGGCAGGAATGT
>CALGAS010000346.1 GCA_937959175.1 uncultured bacterium
GTGTGATAGCCGGTCACGATCACATTTCGCAGGGTCGTGAGTGCCGCATTGTTTCAGGCCGGGGTGCTGATGCCGGCCGTCCCGTGGGTGGGCCAGCTGCTGACCATGCAGGGTGTGACGCCCCGCCGACCTTCCTGCGGGCCCGGCCAGTCGCCGCCGCGGAAGCACCGGCAGCATGATCACGGGGTGTTTGCGCCGAATCACAAGCTCAGGCGGGCGGTCACGGGGCAAGAGGCGGCGCGGCCTACCAGACCCGGGTGAGATCGACGGTGGCCAACGGGCTGACCTTCATCGCGATGGACGTTGTCTCGACTGATTCGGCATACCGGCCATCGTGCAGCACGAGTTGCAGGATCTGATGCTCATCCGGACTGACAATCCAGTATTCCGGAATGCCGGCCTGCTCGTAGAGCCTGCGTTTGGTGTCGAGATCGTGGCTCGGATTCGACGGAGACAGGATTTCGATCACCAGGTCCGGCACCCCTTTGATCTTCGTGGGCGTCATGATCTGCTTCCGCTCACGCGTCACAACCACGAGGTCGGGCTGCACGACGTCGAACTCCGACAGCTGGAGATCGACCGGCGAGTTGATCACCTTGCCCCGTCCGGCCAGTTCGATCTGCGTGTAGAGCTGAAACTGAATGTGCCGAGACACCTCCTGGTGGTAGAGATTCGGAGCGGGGTTCACGTAGTGTTCTCCGGCGATGATTTCATGGCGTTTGCCATCTGCCGGGATGGCGGCATAGGCCGCGTAGTCCCACCGCGGCTTCGTTCCTTTTTCCACCATCGACATGTCGGCGAATCCTCAGATGACGGCGGTCGATCAGCGTTTCAACTCGGACTGCGTGTGCAGTGTTCAAGCGTATACAACACCCGGGCGACGGTCAACCGCGAGCGTTTGGCGGAGCAGCAGCGACTCTGGCCCGGGCGTCGAGGTCGGCTGAGTTACTCGTCATGGCGCAGCCGCAGCACTTTCACAATCTTCTCGGCGTTGATGACCTCAAGAGACGAGGCGATGCCGAATATTGATTCACCGGGAGTATGCACCCTTGAGATCCCCAACGACGCTCGCAGGGCGGCGGTCGCCGGACGACTTTTGACATCATGATGCAGAGAGTTTACATTTTGATGCATGAGAACCACCGTCACAATCCCCGACGACCTTCTTCGCAGGGCCAAGCAACTCGCGGCTGAGCGGTCCTGCACACTCAGCGACGTGGTTCAGGAAGCCCTCCAAAAGGTTTTCTCGCAGCCACGTTCCGGCGGCCGCCGACGCCGCACCCGGCTCACCACCTTTCGGGGCCGGGGCGTCCTTCCGGGTGTCGATCTCGACAGCTCCGCGAGTCTGCTCGACACGATGGAGGGTCGGTGATCCTGCTCGATGTCAACGTCCTCGTCTACGCACACCGCGAGGAGGCCGAACGGCACAAGGAGTACCGCAGTTGGCTGGAAGAACAGCTCGACTCCGCGATCGGTTGCGCCGTATCCGACCTGGCACTGAGCGGCTGCCTGAGGATCATCACGCACCCCCGGATCTTCAATCCACCGACCCCCATCGAGCAGGCGACTGCCTTTGTCAGCGAACTCCGCGAGCATGAACACCTGGTCGTGCTCGCACCCGGGCCCCGTCACTGGCAGATCTTTCTCGACCTCTGCCGGCGGTCTGGAGCCCGTGGCAACCTCGTCGCCGATGCCTATCATGCGGCCCTCGCCCTGGAGACGGGAGCCGAGTGGATCACGACTGATCGCGACTATGCCCGCTTCCCCGGCGTTCGCTGCCGTCACCCGCTGGACGGGTAGGGGTTGCCACGTTCGGGAGGCCGGCTGGCATCCCGCCGGAACCCTGCCTAGCGGCCGACGGGGGTCGTCGGGGTGCGGGCGACCTCGGGCTCGGGCTGGTCAGCTCGGGGCAGGGCGACGCCCCCCAGGCACCAGCCCTCGGGGACGGCCTCCAGGCAGGTGCCGACCGTGCCGAAATACTTCCGCACCAGCTCGAACTCCGGCAGCGTGCTGCCGTCGATCTTCTGCTCGCGGACGGTGCCCGGCTTGCCGTCGCCGAGGATGCCGTTGAGGATCTGCCCGAAGACGCTCTTCGACTTGGGCATCGAGCCCGAGCGGAGCAGCTCGTAGGCGGGACGGATCGACTCGTCCTCACGGCCGAAGGACCGCGAGGCGACATCGCCGGAGGCGAAGCGGGTCAGTTCCGCGGTGATCGCCTCGTAGTCGGCCGCCGTGGCGAGCTGGTCGTCGCCCCCTTCGGCAGTCAAGACCCGCTCGAGGATGTCGCGGTGGGACGCGATCAAGAGGTGCCCGCGAGCCACCGCCACCGTCGAGTGGGGCAGGAGCTTCTCCTCCTTCTCACGGAGCCGCTGCCGCCGCCGGGCCCCCTCGTCTTCATCGTCGGCATGGGTGATCGCGCCGCCGGGCGTCTCCACCTCGAGCTTGGGGATCGCGTGGGAGCGGTCGATCAACTCCCAGGCGGTATGGCCGCCGAGTTCGATCTGCTGCATGTCGCCGTCGGCGTTCATCACCTTGGCGATCGTCGCGGCGACCCGCGGCTCGTCGCTGCACCGCATGGCGATCACCAGCCGCTCGGCGTCGGCGTCGATCGGCTCGACGTGGTCGGTGATCAGCGAGATCCGGCCGTCGAGGCCGGCCACGAGGTCCTGCTCGACGTCGATCTGCGGGCCGTCGGGGTCTTCCTTGAGCGAGGCGATCACGTCGTCGTAGACGCCCTTGTCGCCGACGATGTCGTCGACGAGCGTCTCGGCCACCGTGAAGGCGGTCTGCAGATCCCACTGCAGCGACGTCCAGCCGCCCACATCCTGCGGCACCCAATCGGGCGGCGCCACGTCGGGCACGTTGGGAAAGCGAAGCATCCGGGCGGCCAGGTCGTAGCGATCGATCGTCTCCGGGTCGCGGCCCTCCAGCGGCGGCGCGTAGACGAGGGTGCAGTGGCGGAGGGAATGGGGCCCTTCGTTGAAGGCAAGCAGGCCGCCGGCAGCCTGCACCGCATCAAAGCCCTGCCGGCCAAGGATCTCGACGTAGTCGGGTCCCTTCCGCTTCTCGAGCGGCGGATTGGCTTCCCGCCAGGCCGTGGCAAAGGGAAGCGGCTTGACGAACCAGCGAATCGGGTCGGCCGTCTGCGGGACGTGCTCGGTGCAGCGGGCCTGGACGGCCTGGAAGGCCTCGAGGGTTGTGAGGTTGTCGGCCCGCCCCTCGGCCAGGACCGCGTAGGCCTGCCCGACCTGGAGGGCATCATCGCCGACGACCAGCGCCGAGTCGGCCAGGGCGAAGGCCACCCGACGATCCCGCGGGGCCCGCTCGAGCCGCTCGTCCTCGAGCGGCGGCAGCTGGTAGACCGTCAGCGCCTCCGGGGCGCCCGGCATGACGACCGGCGTCGCCTTCCGCTCGACGAGCCGCTTGCCGAGGGTGTCGATGAGCTCGCGGGCTTCCTGCTCGTGTCCGGTGGTGTCGACGATCAGCACGGTGGCGAGCCGTCCCTCGAGAGGCTGAATCGCCGCCGCCGCGATCTCGCCGCCGACGATCGCCGCCAGGTCATCGAGGGTGAGCCCCAGCTTGGAGAGCCGCTGCCGGCCGTTTGCTTCGATCTGCTCGGTGAGCCCGTCGACAAACGCCTCCATCGTCGGGTCGGCGATCAGCTGGCCGTAGGGCGAGGCGTCGAACCGCTCGCGGAGCCCCTGCGGATCGGGCACGCTCAGCCAGGCGAGCGTCGTGTCGGGAAAGACCTGCTCGCTCGGGACAAAGCCTGCCGCTGCGACAAGCGATGAGGGCACTGCCAGAAGCGTCGCAACCAGGCCGATCCACGGGGCGACAGGGCTCACGGGTGTTCGACGCACGACGGGACTCCTCGGGATGGCTTGCGAAATCGTCACGACCGACACGACCCTTCTTGTATCGGGATTCAGGCCCGGCTTTCTGGATCAGTTTGCCACCCACCGGCCGCAACCATAGCCGACTGGGGTGGCTGGGGAGTCTCGCAGGAACGACGCAATCGCTCAACACCGCTCGGCTGCCCGAGAAGATAGCGAATCCGGGGAATCTAGGCAGGCATGCCAGTGGAGGCGTGGGGGCCGGCTGAGGCCACGATTGCCACGGCGACCGCCAGCACCGCCAGCACGCTGGCCCGACTGGTGTCGGCGGAACCGCCATGCAGCGAACGGGCCGCGACGACCGCCAGCAGCAGGATCGCGAGCGTCGCCAGGGCCGCGACGGCGAGGAGCGGTCCACCGGCGGGCGACGGGCCGGCGAGCGAGAGCAGGCCGGCGACCGCCGCCGGCCAGCCGAGAATCGCACCCTGGGCGGCGATCAGACCAGCCGCTCGGCTGAGCGAACCCGGCAGCCGCGGCCGGCCGGCTGCCGACCAGCAGAGCCTGATGCCGCGGATCCCACCAGCCTCGGCAGGAGCAGCCGGCACCGCCAGGCAGACGAACCAGCCACAGGCCACCACCGCGTAGCCCCACCACCACTGCGGCAGCAGAAAGAAGAACGCCACCATCGCGGCCAGGGTTGTCGCCATCACGACGAACGAGCCGACCTCGGGGCCCGTGCGGACTGAAAGCAGCGGCGGCTGCCAGTCGGCCGCGTGCGGTGACCGCAACAGACTCCAGGCCAGCAAACCTCCGCAGGCTGCGGCTGCCGCAGCCTGCGGCAGCCAACCCCAGGACAGCCCCCGGCCAGAGACGAGGGCCGCAAACGCAGCCGCCCCGACCAACGCCAGAGCCAGGCTGGCCACAGCCGCCGGCGGCCGGCCGCGACGAACAACCTCCGCCATGATCCCTGCGGCCGCGACAGCGGCAATCGCCAGGGCAACGGCGGCCCCGACCGCCACCCACGGATCGAGACGACCGCCGGGGTCGCCAGAATCGCTGACGGGGAGCACGCTGCCTTGGAATATGCCGTCGGGCAGCACACTGGCGGCCAGTCCGCTGAGCAGCCCGCCCAGCACGCCGCCGGCACATGGCCAGGCCAGGCGGGCCGACAAGATCCCGGCCCGGACGGCCGGCCCGACTCCACGGTCAACCGGCGGCTGGCCGACCGCCGCGACGGCCACGAGCCCGCCGGCGGCGATTGCCGCGGGGACGGCCATCTCGAGGGAGCCGAATCCGAGCACCACCGGCACGGCCACCGCCGCCGTAAACGACAGCCAGACGGCCGGACGGCGGGCCTCGATCCGCAGCAGGATCGGCATCACCGCCGCCACGCCCGTGGCCCGCCGCTCAGCCATCCGCGCGGGGCCGCAGGCTGCCCTGCACCCGGAGCGGCAGCCCGAGGATCCGCAGGAAGCCCTCGGCATCGGTCTGGTCGTACGAGCCGCCGCCCTCCATCGAGGCGATCGCATCGTCGTAGAGGCTCTGATCGCTCTGCCGGCTCTTCACAAGCATGTTGCCCTTGTAGAGGTTGAGCTCGACGCGGCCGCTGACCGGCTGCTGGGCCTCGTGGATGAAGGCCAGCAGGGCATCCATCTTCGCGCAATACCAGAAGCCGTAATAGACGCTCTCGGCCACCTCAGGCGAGAGCCGGTCGCGAAGGTGCACGAGGTCGCGATCGAGTGTCATCTGCTCGACGAGCCGGTGGGCCTCGTAGAGGAGCGTCATGCCCGGGGCCTCGTAGACGCCGCGGCTCTTCATGCCGACGAGCCGATTCTCGACGATGTCGGTCCGGCCGACGCCGTTGCGGCCGCCGATCTCGTTGAGCAAAAGCACGATCTCGTGGGGCGGCAGTTGCCGGCCGTTGACCGCCACCGGCACGCCGGCGGCGAACTCGATCGCCACCGTCTCGGGTTCGTCGGGGGCGTCCTGCGGAGAGACGGTCATCCCGAACTCGACGAGCTCGAAGCCGTCGGTGGTGAGATCCTCGAGCAGGCCGGCCTCGTAGCTGGTGTGGAGGCAGTTCTCGTCGGAGCTGTAGGGCTTGTCTTTGGAGGCCTTGACCGGAATCTGCTTGGCCTCGCAGAACTCGATCATCTCCTTGCGGCCCGGAAACCGCTCCCGGAACGCGGCGATTCGCCAGGGGGCGAGGATCTCGATGCCGGGGTCGAGGGCCTCGGCAGCCAGCTGAAACCGGCACTGGTCGTTGCCCTTGCCGGTGGCGCCGTGGGCGAAGACGGTGCAGCCCTCGCGGTGGGCGATCTCGACGCAGACCTTCGAGATCAGCGGGCGGGCGATCGAGGTCCCCAGCAGGTAGGTGCCCTCGTAGCGGGCCTGCCACTGCATGACCGGAAAGGCGAAGTCGCGGCAGAGCTCCTCGCGGACGTCGACCAGGAGGGCCTCGACGGCGCCGCAGTCGCGGGCCTTCTGGAGGATCGCCTCGCGATCCTCGCAGGGCTGGCCGAGATCGACGTAGACCGCCACCACATCGAAGCCCTCCTCGATGAGCCAGCCAAGGATCACCGACGTATCCAGCCCGCCCGAATAGGCGAGCACGCACTTCTTCTTGCTCATTCCTGTTTCCACCGCGTCAGACGTGAGGCCTCAGACCTCGTGAACCAATGCCATATTGTGCCCGCCGGTTCCGAAACCGGAACCGGCCACCAGCAGAATCCGGTCGCCGGGCTGGAGGCGGCCCTCGCGGAGCCCCCAGCTGCAGACGTGGTCGAGCAGGGCGGCGGTGTCGTGGGAGGCGGCGCCGGCCAGCGGCGTGACGCCCCAGTAGAGGGCCATCTGCCGGAGCGTGGCGGGGTTGTCGGAGAGGCCGACCGTCGGCACGGCGCCGCGTCGCTTCGAGCGGGCGATCGTCGTCAGGCCGGAGCGGCTGGCGACGACGAACAGCCGGGCGTCGAGCTCGCCCGCGATTCGGC
>CALGAS010000347.1 GCA_937959175.1 uncultured bacterium
CGGTCAAACAGGCGTCTGCCGATCGGGCCGCGACGGAGTCGCTGCAGAAGGCCGCATCCTCGGCCCCCAGTCGGCAGGAGGCAGCCGAGCAGAAGCTCGAGCAGCCGGCGACGGTCCCTCCCTTGGGAGTCGATGCCTCGGCCGAGATGACTGCCATCGAGGCGGCCCGGCGGGAGGCGAGCGGCACGCTGGCAGCCCTGACCGATCGCCTCAAGGAACTGCGGGCGACGATCACCGAACGACGTCAGGAATCGAAGACACTCCCTCAAAACGTTGCCGAACTGGAGCAGGAACTCACCAAGCGGAAGCAACTGGTGCCGCCGGCCGGCGACGATGTCGACCCAGCCGTCGCGCGGGCTCAGCAGACGCTCCACGAAGCTGCCCTCGAGGCGGCTGACGCGGCGGTCGACCTGGCCCGCCAGAAGCTCCGCACCTACGAGGCCGAGGCGGCCGTGCTCCCGCTGGAGGAGCAACTTCTCGAGCGGGAGATCGCCGCCGCCACCGCCCGTGTTGAAGGCATCACGAAGCTCGGGTCGGCAAAGCGGAAAGATGTCATCGAGTCGCGGCGGTCGGAGTTCGAGCAGGCGATTGCCGGCGTCTCGGAATCGCGGCGGCGGAAGGCCGCCGTCACGGCCTCCCTCCTCGACGCCTGGGGAGATCTCGCCGGCCGGAGCCGGCAGTTTGCCAGCGAACTCGTCGAGACCCGCGAGCGGGCCACGAAGCTGCAGTCCGACCTCAACGAGACGGAGTCGCTGGTCAACAGCGATCTCGAGACCGGCGGCTCTCTGAGCCGGTCGGTCGGTTTTCTGCTGGTCCGCACCAGGGCGATGCTGCCGGGTGACGGCCGGCTCGCCGAGCGGGCCGCCGCCCAGTCCCGCTCGGTCGACGACACGCAGGAGGTGCTCGCCCGCATCGACGCCCGGCTCGACGAGCTGGAGGTCGCCCAGGATGCCAACGGCGGCGGGGAGGAGATCGACAAGCTGGAACGGAGCATCCTCCAGACGATGAATCGCGATGCCGAGCGGTACCTCGTCGAGACCCTGATTCCCCTCGGCGTCCAGCAGCAGACGCTGCGAAGGGTGGTCAGGGAATATCGCCGGCTCATCGACGGCCACCTGCTCTGGGTCCAGAGCGATCGCCCGCTGATGCTCCGCAACCTCAAAGACACCGCCGCCGGGGTGCGTGCCCTGGTCGATCCGAGTCGGCTCCGGCGGCTGCCGGCCGACCTTGTGACCGCGGTGGCAGCCCGCCCGCTGGCGGTGGTTGCCGGCCTGGCGAGCGTGGTGCTGCTCCTGGTGCTCCACCGCTGGTTCGTCCGCCAGATTGTCAGGCTCGGCGGGGTCGTCGCGGCCTCGGGAACCCTGCGGATGTCTCCGACGGTGATGGCGATGGGCGCCACGATCCTGGCGGCGATTCCCGCCTGGCTGGCCCTCTGGCTGGTTTCGCGGCTCCTCTCCAGCATGTCGGCGGCCGATTCCTTCGGGGCATCCTTCGCAGCCGGCCTCGCTGCGGCCTCGTGGCTGCTGCTGCCGCTCGAGTTTCTCCGGCAGTTTCTCCGGCCCCACGGGGTGGCGGCGGCGCACTTCAACTGGTCGCCGATGGTGACGGGCCCCCTCCGGCTGGCAGCCAAGCGGGCTGTCCGATACGCCCTCCCGGCGTTGTTTCTCTGGCGGCTGCTCGACTTCGAGAGCGGTTCGGGCGACGAGATCAACGCGGCGGGCCGGCTCGTGTTCATCGTGCTGATGATCATCGTGGCGGCGATCCTCTGGCTCCTGGTGCGGCCGGCCAGCGGGTTTGGCAAGGCGATCATGGCCGGCTGGGGCGGCTCGGCCAGCCGGCTGATCTGGGTCTGGCAGATCCTGGCGGTGGCGGCCCCGCTGACGCTGGCGATCCTGATGGGCCTGGGCTACGGCTACTCGGCGGTGCAGTTGGCCCATAGCCTGCAGCAGTCGATCTGGATGCTCGTCTTCGCGTTGCTGGTGCACGGGCTGGCCGTCCGCTGGCTGCTGATTTCCCGCCGGCGGATCGCCCTCGATCAGCTCAAACAGCGGGCCGCCGAGCGGGCCCAGGCCGAGGCGTCGCCGGCGGCACCCGATCTGCCGCCGGTGCACGACGACACCGTCCTCGACGTCTCCACGATCAATCAGCAGACGCGGCGGCTGATCGACGCCGCCTTGTTTGTCGGCATCCTGGGAGGGCTGTTCTGGATCTGGGCTCCGGTCCTGCCCGCCCTCGAGTTTCTCGACCGGGTCACGCTCTGGCAGCAGCGGGCCGCCGACGGGTCGGTGACCGGGGCGGTCACGCTGGCCAATCTCCTGGCGACCGTCCCGATCGTCGTGCTGACCTTTGTAGTGGTCAACAACGCCCCGGGCCTCCTCGAAGCCGCGGTCCTCCGCCACCTGCCGATCGACAATGCCGCCCGCTACGCGATCACCACCCTGGTCAGTTACATCCTCGTCGGGCTCGGCTTCGTGCTGACCGCCGCCACGCTCGGCCTCTCCTGGGGGAGCGTCCAGTGGCTGCTGGCTGGCCTCTCGGTCGGCCTCGGCTTCGGACTGCAGGAGATCGTGGCCAACTTCATCTGCGGCATCATCCTCCTCTTCGAGCAGCCGATCCGTCCGGGCGACGTGGTCACGCTCGACGGCGTCACCGGGGTGGTCTCCCGAATCCGGATCCGGGCGACGACCGTGACCACCTACGAGCGGCAGGAATACATCGTGCCCAACAAAGACCTGATCACGGGCCGCGTCACCAACTGGACCCTCTCCGACAACGTCAATCGGGCCGAGGTCCGTGTCGGGGTGGCTTATGGGACCGACACCCGCAAGGTCTGCGACATGCTCCGCGGCATCTGCCGCGCCAACAGCGAGGTGCTCGACGAGCCCGCTCCGCTGATCACCTTCGAGGAGTTCGGCGACTCGGCGCTCACGATCGTGCTGAGGATGTACCTCGGCTCGCTGGACCACCGGCTCGACACGATCAACGACGTCCACACCGCCATCCACGAGCAGTTCAACGCCGCCGGCATCGAGATCGCCTTCCCGCAGCTCGACATCCACGTCCGCAACCCGCCAGCCTGACGAGAGCCGGTTGACCTCACACAAGCTCGGGGTGAGCCCTTATTCCGCGCGTCCTCGGGTTGGAAAAGGGTACAGGCACCTCGCTTCGCTCGGAGCCAGTCCCCTTTTCCATAGAAGCCCCCCGGCGCGAGCCGGGGGGACGGCGGGCTGTTGGGTGAGGTTCACCTCGCGCAGGCTCGGGGTGAGCCCGTGCCGTCTCGCTCGGACGCTCGCTACGGGCATCCATGCCCTTCGCTCGCTCGTGGGAAACCGAGCTTCGCCATCCTGGCTGCGCTCGGTT
>CALGAS010000348.1 GCA_937959175.1 uncultured bacterium
CGCCTACATCGTGCTGACCAGCTTCGGATCCGGGCGGACCGACGATCAGCCGCTCTACGATCGGCTCTGGGGGGCGGGCTTCCTGCCCAACCAGCATCAGGGCGTTCGCTTTCGCAACACCGGAGATCCCGTGCTCTACCTGGCCGACCCGCCCGGCGTCGACCGGGCCCTTCGGCGGGCGACGCTCGACCGGATCGCGGCGCTCAATAGCGGCCGGGCCGCGGCCATTGGCGACCCCGACATCGCCGCTCGCACGGCCCAGTATGAAATGGCCTTCCGGATGCAGGCGAGCGTCCCGGAGATCGTCGACTTTGCCGACGAGCCCAGGCATGTGCTCGATTCCTACGGACCGGATGTCCATCGGCCCGGTAGTTATGCCTTCAACTGCCTGCTGGCCCGACGGCTCTCGGAGCGGGGGGTGCGATTCGTCCAGTGCTTCCACATGGGCTGGGATCACCACGGCGGATTACCGAAGGCGATCAAGGGCCAGGTGAAGGACACCGACCAGGCGACCGGGGCGTTGCTCGACGATCTGCGGCAGCGGGGGCTGCTCGATGAGACGCTGATTGTCTGGGGGGGCGAGTTCGGCCGGACGATCTATTCGCAGGGCACGCTGACCGAAACCACCTACGGCCGCGATCATCATCCCCGCTGCTTCACGATGTTGCTAGCGGGGGCGGGTGTTCGGGGCGGCCTCACCTGGGGGGCGACCGACGACTATTGCTACAACATCGTGACACCCGATCAAAAGGTGCACGTGCATGATCTCAATGCCACCATCCTGCACCTGCTGGGCATCGATCATCTGCGGCTCACCTACCCGTACCAGGGCCGGGATTTCAGGCTGACCGACGTGCACGGCGAGGTGGTGCACGGGATTCTGAGTTAGGGACCTCCGCCCGCGGCTACTTGCGGCTCCAGCCGGTGCCGTCGGGACGATCCTCGAGCACGATGCCCGCCGCACTGAGCTTGTCGCGGACGAGATCGGCCGTGGCAAAGTCTTTCGCCTTCCGGGCATTGGCCCGGATCTCGATCACCAGTTCCATCAGCGCGGCCACAAGCCCCTCGTCGGCCCCGCCGCCGGCGGGCTTGGGCGGCTCGAGAAACATTCCGAGCACGCCGGTCAGCTCCCGGAGCACGAGCATCTTTGCCTCGAGGGCGGCCAGTTCGCCGGCGGGCTTCGCCTTCTCGAGGCCGTGCTGATCGATGGACTTGTTGACCGTCCGCACGACGTCGAAGAGGGAGGCCACGGCAATCGCGGTGTTGAAGTCGTCATCCATCGCGGCCAGAAACTTTTCCCGCAGCCCCGCGATTTCCTCACCCGCCTCGGCCGCCGCCGCGTCACCCGCCCGCCGGTCGCGGCAGGGGAGCGCGTAGAACGACGTCCCGCTGATCCGCGCACACCGCTCGAAGAGCCGCTCGAAGGCCTCCATCGCCCTCGCGCTCTCCTGGAGCGGCTCCTCACCGAAGTGGATCGGGCTGCGGTAGTGGGTCGAGAGGAGCAAGAGCCGGATCGCTTCGGGCCGGTGGCGGGCCAGCAGCTCCTTGAAGGGAGCCGCGCCGGTCGACTTCGAGATCTTGGTGGCCGCCTGGGCGGCCGCGTCGTCGCCGCCGTCACGGGGCCGACCTCCCACCTTGCCGGCCGCGGCCCCGGCCTGCATCAGGCCGTTGTGCATCCAGACGCTCGCCATCGGCCTGCCGTGGAGCGACTCGCTCTGGGCGATCTCGTTTTCATGGTGGGGGAAGACGAGGTCGAGGCCGCCGCCGTGGATGTCGAAGGTCTCGCCGAGGATCGCCTTGCACATCGCCGAACACTCGATGTGCCAGCCGGGCCGGCCCGGCCCCCAGGGGCTCTGCCAGGAGGGCTCACCCGGCTTGGCCTTCTTCCAGAGGGCGAAATCGGCCGCTGACCGCTTCCGGTCGGCCGTCGAGCCCCCCTCGCCCTGGGTCTGGTCGATCGAGCGGTTGGTGAGCTTGCCGTAGTCGGTGTCGCGGGTGACGTCGAAGTAGACGTCGCCGTCGCTCTCGTAGGCGAAGCCCTTGGCGACGAGGCCCTCGATGAAGGCGATGATCGTGCCGATGTGCTCGGTCGCCTTGGGCATCTCGTCGATCCCGGTCACCCCCAGGGCGGCGAGGTTCTCGAGATAGTCGGCCGTCATCTCCTCGGCGAGCTTCGCCATCGTGGTGCCGCGGGCGGCGCTCTCGGCGATCAGCTTGTCGTCGACGTCGGTGATGTTGACCACCCAGGTGACGTCGTAGCCCGAGTAGGCGAGGTGCCGCTTGACCGTGTCGAAGATCACCGGCCCGACCATGTGGCCGATGTGGCTCGGCTTGTAGACCGTCGGCCCGCAGAGGTACATCCCGACGTGGCCCGGCCGGATCGGCTCGAGCGGAGCCTTCTGCCGGGAGAGCGTGCTGTAGACCTCGATCGTGGGTAATCCGTCCGCCGCCTGCTTCGCCATCTGGCTCCTCTTCAGTCACATGGTCCGGCTGCGGGGCGGTACGAGTTCGCTCGCTGACAC
>CALGAS010000349.1 GCA_937959175.1 uncultured bacterium
CGGAAGCAGAGTGGCGGCGACGGCTCGACGAGCGGGATCCGTTCGCTACGCTGCTCGCGCGAGAAGGAATCCCGGTCGCGTTTCGTGACAGCCCGTAAGGAAGCCGTGCTGATGATGTGGCAGAAGCTCGATCCCGCCCGTGCCCTTCGTCGTCTGTGTGGTCGGCTCGCCGGCCTGGCCACCTGGGTTGCCTGCCTTGGCGTCGGCCTGGCCGGCATGCGGGGCGAGGCGGCCCCGGAGAGCGACGGCGCTTCAGCCATGCAGACCTCGGCGGCCGCCGGAGCGGTCGTCGCCTCGCGGCATCCCTTCGGCCGGCCGCTGGTCTTCGCCCACCGCGGGGCGTGCGGCGAGCGGCCCGAGCACACGCTCGCCTCCTACCGCCTGGCGATGGAGCAGGGGGCCGACTACGTCGAGCCCGATCTGCGGCTCACCAAAGACGGCGTGCTTGTGGCCCTCCACGACGCGACCCTCAACCGCACGACCGACGTCGCCGACCATCCCGAGTTTGCCGACCGCTCGACGCCCGACAAGAAGAACGGCCGGCCCCTCTGGTGGATCAAAGATTTCACGCTCGCCGAGCTCAAGACCCTCCGCACCCGCCAGAGCATCGGCCGCCGCCCCCGCGACTACGACGGCCAGGAGACGGTGCCGACCCTCTCGGAGGTCGCCCGGCTCGTCCACGCCTTCAATCGCGAGCACGGTACCCGGATCGGGCTCACGCCCGAGCTCCGCGAGGGGGCCGATCGGTTCGTCGAGTGGCTGGCCGGCGAAGGGGAGGAACTGGGCGTCGGCTCCCCCGCCCTGCCCCTGCATCTGCAGTCGTTCGACCTCGGCACGATGATCCGCGTCCGGGCGGCGACCGCCGTCCCTTGCGTCTGGCTGGTCTCGCGGCGGCCGACGCCCGAGAAGCTCGCCGAGATCGGCGGCCAGATCGACGGGCTCTCGCTCTCCAAGACGGCCCTCTTCGAGAACGACCCGGCGGGCTACTGCCGGGCGCTTCACGACCGCGGCTACTGCGTCGTCTGCTGGACCTTCGCCGACGACGGCTTCGACCGGAAGCGATTCACCTCGCCCCGCGAGGAGCTCGACGCCGCCCTCGCCGCCGGCGTCGACGCCTTCTTCACCGACTTTCCCGCCAGCGGCGTCGCCGCCCGCAACGCGGCCGCCGGCCGGTGACCAGCCGCGAGCAAACGGGCCCGCAGACCGTTTCGCCGTCGCAGCCGTGAGGAATTGCGACAACGCCCCGGGCGGGGCTATCTTTCATGCGGCTCTTGATCTGATCTTTCGAGGCGAGCAATGCGGCCGCGGCCCCATCCCAGTGACACCTCCGCTGCTGCCGCCGAGGTCCAGCGGCAGCTGGTTCTCAGACTCTCTCCGCTCGAGCGGCTGCAAAAGGGATGCGCTCTTTCCAGCCGGGGCCGTCGCCTGGCCCTCGAGGCGATCCGCCGGCGGTATCCCGCTGCCGATTGCGAAGAGGTTCGGCTCCGGTTCATCGAGCTTGCCTACGGGCCGGCAGTCGCCCGCGAGGTGCGGTGCTGGCTCGGGCAGCGGGCCTCATGAGCGACACGGATGACCTGATTGCCGCCCTTGCCCCGGTCGCGTCCGCCTTCCAACAGCTGGACGTCTCGTTTTACATCGGGGGCAGCGTTGCCAGCACCTACCACGGTGCGATTCGTTCAACGATGGACGTCGACCTCGTCTGTGATCTGCGGGCTGACCAGGTCGGGGCCTTCGTGGCATCCTTCGGGCCGGAGTGCTACGTCAGCGAGTCAGCGGTGCGTGACGCAGTGGAACGACGCAGCTGCTTCAACGTGATTCACCTGCCAACGGCGTTCAAGGTGGATGTGTTTGTCAGCCGCGGGCGGCCCTTCGACCTGGCAGCGATGCAGCACCTGACGTGGGTGGGTAAAACGTGCCCCAAGGGCCGATGCGACCCTCGCGCCGAACAGGGAGCGGCCAGTAGTCCATCGCCTGGCTGTCTTTCACGTAGTCGGGATCGGTGAGCGACTCGCCGATGATCACGGTGTTGGACGTGCCGTCCCTGACATCGGCGATCTGGACGCCGCTCTCCCCCCAGAGCATCCCGTTGAGCGGCACCTGCTCGAGGGCCCGTGCCCCGGCCGGCACGCTCGGGGGCAGGGTGCTGGCGTCGTCCGAGTAGACATCCGATCCGGCGCAGCCCCGATAGCTGACCGGCACCCGCAGCGGGATCCCCTGGTTGTCGCGGGGGTTCACCGGCATGCTCGGGCAGCGGAAGACCGGGATCACCGTGCCGCAGGCCCGTTCGTTGGCCGAGCCGTTGGTCGCCCAGTTGCCCTGGTGCTCGTCAAAGACGAGCGTGTCGAAGAGCGGCTGCTGCTCGATGTGGGGCAGGATCGGCGCGTGCCAGAGGGCCTCGAGCCAGTTAAAGCCGTAGGGAAACCGCTGCTCGGTCTCGTGGTAGCTGAGCATCGCCAGCGACAGGTTGCGGAGGTTGTTCTTGCACTGCACCTGGCGGGCAGACTCGCGGACCGACTGCACGGCCGGCAGCAGCAGCCCGATCAGGGTGGCGAGGATCGCGATCATCACCAGCAGCTCCACGAGGCTGAAGCCGGAGCGAACCCGAGACTGGCAGGAGCATCGTGTCATCAGACGATCGCGTCGCGGTGGGTGAAGCGGGCGGATCCTGCTCGGCGAGCACGCAGGAACCCAAAAACATTCCCTTTTGGTATCGCCACTTGATCGGCTGCGACACCGCGGGCTGCTTCTCGTCGCAAACGAGTCTTTTCATCGAATTTTCATCGGAAATCAGATCGTCAACCGGTATGGTGCACCGCATCGTTATCCGCGACCGAGGAGTTTGCACGATGGGTGGCAGTCATCTGATTCATGGATCCGATACCGCGACGCGTTGCATCGCTCGATGCGGCCATTCCGCCGCGCTTGCAATCGCTGTCTGCCTGGCAGCGACGGCCGCACCCGGAGCCACCCTCACGTTCACCGAGGGAGTCGATGGCTACACCGCGGCAAGCGAAATCTACATCGCCCGTGATCAGGCAATCGGAGGGGCGACTCCGACGGCCGTGACGACCGATAGTCTCGCAGATCAGCAGACGTGGATCGATCAGGACGGCACCGCCATCGATAACTTTGGGGCGGCCGTTTACAAGTTTGGTGACATTTTCGGCAGCGGGGCCTTGCAGGTGCCGGCCGGTAGCGGGATCGTTTCGGCAAGTCTCACGCTCACCAGCGGCACGAGCGATTTTGCCGACACTGTCAACGATCCGCGGGTCTACGGCGCGACCGGGCCGATCACGGCGGCAACCACCTTTGAGACGCTTTCGGGACTCGCTCCGGCGGACCAGGCCAGCAGCTACCTGTTCGGATTTGGCGGCGGCCCGCTGACGCCCTGGCAGTCGTACCGTGACGGTCATGGCGATGCCGAGGCAGTGGCCTACGACGTTTCGGCCTACCTTCGATCCGTTTCGGCGGGCACCGTCAGCGCCGCGGATCTGGCGATCGTGGCCACCAACGTCGGGTCCAACGGCTGGCAGCTCTGGACCCAGAACGCCCCCACCGCCGCCAACCGGCCGACGCTCACGATCGAATACGACACAACCCGCGTCCAGCAGTCGAGCACGCTCGGCTCCGACAAGGCGACAATCGTGCAGCTCGGCTACCAGGGGTCCGACACCGCTGAACTGGAAACGGGCGGCACGGTCAGCGTCGATGGCCTCGACGCCACGGGCGAGCCGCCCAATGACCAGGCGGTCATCACGTTTGACCTCGCCTCGGCGCTGCCCGACAACGCCGTGCTCCAGCAGGCCCGGCTGGTCACTGTCACCGGGGGTGGCAACTCGCCGAGCGGCGACACGAACAACGTCGACGCGGGAATCGCCGTGCAGCAGATTCTCATTGACTGGGATCTCAACGCGGCCGATGCCACCCTCCCGACGCTGCCGAGCGAGTTTGGCTCGGTTGTCGGCATTCAGGCGAGCGAGTTCGAGGCGAGCAGCGGCTATGTCGACATGAACGGCAACCTCTTCGACGGGTCGACAACGCCGAGTGCCGGCCTCGACTCGCTGCTGGCCGGCGAGGAGTATGTCTTCGACGTGACGGGCATCGTTGAGAACTGGATCGGCGGCGATCCCAACTACGGCTTCGTGATCACCAAGAAGGGCACCGACGGGTGGGCCTTCAACGTCGATGACGTGCAGCTCCAACTCGACTACACGACGCCCATTGTCGTCCCCGAGCCGGCGGCGGCCGGCATCGTGGTCGCCGGCCTGGCGGGCCTGCCGCTGCTCCTTCGCCGACGGCGTCCGGCGGCTGACCAGCGGGCGGGCATCGCGTGACGGGAGCCCCGAGGATGGTCGGATGAAACACCGTCGCGGTTTGCCGGCGGGCATGACGCTCGTCGAACTGCTTGTCGTGATCGCGATCATCGCGACCCTGGTCGGGCTCTTGCTGCCGGCGGTGCAGGCGGCGCGGGAGTCGGCCCGCAGGACGCAGTGCGGAAACCACATCAGGCAGCTCGCCATCGCCTGGCAGACGCATCACTCAAGCCAGGGCCACTTTCCCGGGGGTGGCTGGGGGTGGGAGTGGGTCGGCGATCCCGACCGTGGTTTCGGCCGCGGCCAGCCGGGGGCCTGGATCTTCAACATCCTGCCTCACATCGAGCAGGAGCCGCTCTGGAGCATGGCCGCCGGGATCGACGACGCGGCCGCCAAGCGGCGGACGCTCAGCGAGATGTGCCAGGTACCGCTGCCGATCCTCCACTGCCCCTCCCGGCGGCTGGCCAAGCTGACGCTGGCCAAGGGCCACTGGAACCCGCCCAACGCCAATCGCATCCGCGAGGTGGCCAAGACCGACTACGCCGCCAACTGCGGCTCGACGGCAAGAGTCGACTGGGTGCATCCCACAAACGTCGCCAACGGGGAGAGCGATCCGTGGTGGACCACGAACGGCGACCCGGTGTTTGCCCGGCTCGACGGCGTGTCGGGCTCGGGCTCGTATGTCACCGCGGCCCACGTCACCGACGGCCTGAGCAACACCTATCTGGTCGGCGAGAAGAACCTCAATCCCGACTGCTACGACGGTGTGATCGCCTACAGCCGCTACGACGGCGGCGACAACGAGGTGGCCTACGGCGGCTGGAACCGCGATTATTACCGCAGTGCCTACTACGGCACGCCCCGGCCAGACACGCCGTCGTTTCGCGGTGAGACCATCTTCGGCAGCGCTCATGCCGGCAGCATCGCCATGGCGTTTGCCGACGGTTCGGTCCGGCAGGTGCCCTACTCTGTCGATGCCGAGGTGCATCGGCGACTCGCCAGTCGCAACGATGGCCAGCCGGCTGGCCCCGGCGACCTGTAGGCCGGGCCACACCGGGCCGACTGGCCCCTCGGGGGGCTTTTATGGCAGGGGAGATCCTTGTCGCTGGCGGCCAAGTTTTTGGCCAGGACGGGCAAGACTTGCTGGGGGGCCGCCGCGTAGGCTGCGAAGTGGCGTTAATGGCAGCGCTCATTCACCGACATCTGAGAGGCATTTCTGTGCGTCATTCCTTCTTGATCGCTTGTCGACGTAGCTGTTTTGATCGCTCGTGCGGGTGGACCGGTCGGCTCGTGGCGGGGCTTGTGGCCGTTATGCTTGCAAGCCCGGCAGCGTTGGCCGCATCGCTCTCCTGGGATCCCGCCGGAGCCGGCGGCGGCAGCGGCACGTGGGACACGACCACGGCAAGTTGGAATGACGGCAGCACCGCCGTCACCTGGAACAACGCCGCCGGCGACACTGCCATCTTCGGCGGCGCCGCGGGCACGGTCACTCTCAGCGAGGCGATCACCGCTGGCGGCCTCGACCTCACGACCGATGGCTACACCCTCACCGGCAACACGCTGACGATCTCCGGCGGCGGGGCCATCGCCGTCGGCAGCGGCTTGGCGGCCACCGTCTCGAGCACGCTCTCGGCGACCGGCGGACTTGTGAAAACAAGCGCGGGCTCGGCCACGGTCAGCGGGCCGAGCACCATCACCGGCAACGTGACGGTCAACGGTGGCACGCTCGGCTTCTCGAACACCGTCCGTGACGTCGCCCGGATGGAGGCCGCCAGCGGTGCGACGCTCTCGCTGGCGACCACCAACATGTTTGTCGACAACCACAGCACCCCCGTCCCGAGCACGCTCGTCCTGGCCGCCGACGGCGGCACGCTCCTGATGACCGCCGCAATGGAGAGCCGGATCGGCAGCGTGTCGCTGGCCAACGGCGCGACCTGGACCAACAACCGGCCGTCGATCACCGGCTACGACATTCTTCTTGGCAACACGTCCGCCGGTGCGGCCACCGTCTCGGTGACCGGCAGCGGTGCCGCGGCGATGAACACCACCAACAACGGAATCCTCCACATCCAGGGCACGCAGAACTTCGTCGTCGAAGACACGACCGGCGACACCGCGGCCGATCTGGTGGTGAGCATGGAGCTCGCAGGCCCCGACAACACCGGCGGCGCTGCCGGCGGAATCAACAAGACCGGGGCCGGCACGATGGTGCTCGCCGCGAACAACAACTACCTCAATGGGCCGATCGTGGTCGCCGAGGGCGTGCTCCAGGTGGATCACTCGTTCAACGTTTCGAGCCTGCCCGAGAGCCTGAGCATCGGCACCGGTGCGACGGCCATCCTCGATGG
>CALGAS010000350.1 GCA_937959175.1 uncultured bacterium
TCGCCACACACTGCAGCACCATCTTCACCTTGCCGCTCCAACCGGCGGAGAAGTCGGTGCCGACCCGCTCCATCTCGGCCCGGATCGCCGTCACGACCAGTTCCCGAACGACGATCACAACCGCCATCCAGGGCACGAGCGGACCGGCCGGATCAGCCACCAGGATCGCCGCCCCGCAGATGAGCACCTTGTCGACGAGCGGGTCGAAGATTCGCCCCAGCCGGCTGACCTGCCCGTAGCGGCGGGCATACCAGCCGTCGACCCAGTCGGTCGTGGAGGCCAGCAGAAAGAGGAGCGTGGCCGCGACGTTGGCGTCTTGCACGATCAGCACGAAGACGAAAACCGAGAGCCCCAGCCGCACCAGCGAGAGCAGGTTGGGCACCGTCCAGACGCGGTCGAGGTCAGCGGCGGCGGTCATGGGGCGTCTGTGGCGGGCACGCCGGCGAGGTCGTAGCCGGCAGCGGCGACGACTTCGACCGGGAGGATTCGGCCTGTGAGCGGGTTGGCCGGGCCGGTGCCAGCGGCGGTGAGGTAGACGAGGCAGTCGATATCGGGGGCGTCGGCGGTCGTGCGGCCGAGCCAGACGTCGTCCCGCTCGCCGCTGGGCCCGTCGATGATGACGTCGCGAATCCGGCCGACCTGGCGGCGGGCGTGGTCGTGGGCTATTCCCTGCTGGAGGCTCATCAGTTCGTCACGGCGGGCGGCCTTCTCCTCCTCGGCGAGGTGGCCGTCCAGCCGGGACGATGGCGTGTCGGTCTCGAGCGAGTAGGTAAACACACCGACCCGCTCGAAGCGCCATTGCCGTGTGAAGTCGAGCAGTTCCTCAAACTGCTCCCGCGTCTCGCCCGGGAAGCCGGTGATGAAGGTCGTCCGCAGGACGAGGTCGGGGATGCTGCCGCGAAGTTTGCCGAGGAGCTCTTCGGTCGCCCCTCGGTTGACCCGCCGCTGCATCCGCTTGAGTACGGCGTCACTCGCGTGCTGGAGCGGCATGTCGAGGTAGGGCAGAATCTTGTCGCTCGTCGCGATCCGCTCGATCAGCCGGTCGCTGAAGTGAATCGGGTAGAGGTACATCAGGCGGATCCATTCGATGCCGTCCACCTCCTCGAGCGCCGCCAGCAGCTCGACCAGCCGCGGCTCGCCGTAGAGGTCGATGCCGTAGTAGGTCGTGTCCTGGGCGACGAGGACGAGTTCCTTGACCCCGTCGGCGGCCAACTCCCGGGCCTCGCGGACGACCTCCTCAATCGGCTTGGTCGCATGCTTGCCCCGCATTCGCGGAATCGAGCAGAAGGTGCAGGTCCGATCGCAGCCCTCCGAGATCTTCAGGTAGGCGACGTGGCGGGGCGTGATCCGCAGCCGGCCGGCGTCGTCGAGGGCCCGGGCAGGCGCGGGCCGAAACACGCTCCGCTGCTCGTCGAGCCGACCGATGAACCGCTCGGCCGTCTTGGCCACCTCGTCTCGGGAGAAGACACCGATCACGGCATCGAGATCGGGCAGTTTTTCAAAGAGGCCATCCTTCTCCCGCTCGGCCAGGCAGCCAGCGACGACCACCCCTCGCGTCTGCCCCGCCCGCTTGAGAGCGAGCATCTCGTCGATCACCCCGTACGATTCCCGCCGCGAGGCGTCCAGGAAGGCGCAGGTGTTGACGACCACGAAGTCGGCCCCGACCGGCTCGGCGACCATTTGCCAGCCGTCGTCTCTCAAGAGCCCGAGCATCCGCTCGCTGTCGACGAGGTTCTTGGGGCAGCCGAGCGTGACCACCGCGAAGCTGCCGCGGGGCGGCGGTCCGCCGGGGCGGTCATGGGCAGGTTGCAAACCTGCCCCCACGGGACGAAGGGGCAGCGGGGCCGACGCGACGTCGCAAGCGGCAGGATCGACGATTGGAAGTGGTTTCATCTTTGAAAAAGGGGACATTCTGCTTTTTCTCATCAAGCGCTAGCGAATCGCAGCCGGTCCCCTGCGTCAACCCGGAAAAGCAGAATGTCCCCTTTTTCCGAAACGGGGGATGTCCCCTTTTTTCTCACCATCAGGTGGTCACGGCTCGGGCGGCGATCAACTTGTCGAGTTCGTCCTTAAGCCGGGGGAGGATCGCGTCGTAGGAGAAGGCGCCCAACTCAGCGCTGCCCTTCTTGAGATTCACGTGGTTGGGGCCGCACCAGAGACCGAGGTCGGCGTCGTCGGTCTCGCCCGGCCCGTTGACGCGGCAGCCCATCACGGCGATCGTGATCGCGTGCTCGGCGGCGTAGGCGGTCATCTCCTTGACCTGCTTGGCGAGGTCGATGAAGGCCTCGTTTTCGACGCGGGAGCAGCTCGGGCAGGAGATGATGTTGAGCGTGGAGAGGCCGTAGTCGACGACGCTACGAACCCGCCCGGCGGCGATGTCGGCCAGGATCTGATTGGCTGCGGCGATCTCCTCCGGCTTGTCGGCATTGGGGACGGTCAGCGAGACGCGGACGGTGTCGCCGATGCCCCGCGAGATCAGCTGCTCGAAGGCGATCCGAGTCTTGATGATCCCGTCGGGGGGCATGCCCGCCTCGGTGACACCCAGGTGAAGCGGCACGTCGGGCCGCTGCTCGGCGAACCGGCGGTTGACGTCGATCACCTTCTGCGGGTCGGAGTCCTTCAGCGAGACGCAGTAGCGGGTGAAGCCGAGCGAGTCGAGCAGTTCGCAGTGTTCCAGAGCGCTGGCGAGCATCGGGCCGATCGAGTCATCCGGTGCAAACTGTTCCTTCTTGGCCGGGTCGACGCTCCCGCAGTTGACGCCGACCCGCAGGGCACAGTCGTTGGCCGCCGCCACCTCGGCGATGAACGTGACCTTCTCCTTCCAGGGCTTCTCCCGCTCGTGGTGGTAGAGGTGGCCAGGGTTGTAGCGGAGCTTGTCGACATGCGGGGCGACGTCGCCGGCGAGCCGGTAGTTTTCCTGGAGGTCGATCGCGAGGTTGGCGGCGGTGCCGGCCCGGATCGCGGGCAGGGCCGCGGCGTCCTTTTTCGAGTCGACGGCGATCCGGACGACGCCGGCCCCGGCGGCGTGGAGGGCGTTGACCTGCTCAAGCGTCGCCTCCACATCGGCGGTATGGGTGGCCGTCATGCTCTGCGGGGCGATCGGGTGGCCCGCCCCGATGGCGATCGTCCCGATCCGCACCTCCCGCGTCGGATTTCTCCGCACCTCGACCACAGCCATCCCTCGCGTCAGAATCGTGGTTTCGGCAGCCGGAAACAGCCCGCCTGCCAGCCCCTCAACGATAGCAGACCCGCCACCCGCGGCGAACTCCCATGCGGTACGACCCGCTGCTCCACATCGTACTCCACGAGCCGGAAATCCCGCCTAATGCGGGCAACATCGGCCGAACCTGCGTCGCGATCGCCGCCAAGATGTGGCTGGTCCGGCCGATCGGCTTCAGCCTCGACGACTACTACTTGCGGCGGGCCGGGCTCGACTACTGGGACGAACTCGAATGGGAGGCCGTCGACGACTGGGCGGCGGTCTGCCGGAGGCTCGACGAAAGCGGGGCAGGGGGGAAGTGGTTCTTCTCCGCCCGCGCCAGCCGCTCCTACACGACCGCGGCCTATCAAAAGGGCGACGTGCTTGTCTTCGGGGCCGAGTCGAAGGGACTCCCGGAGGACCTCAAGACAGCCCACGCTGACCGCCTGCTGACGATTCCCTCGCGGCCGCAGGTGCGGAGCCTCAACCTGGCGAACTCGGCAGCGATCGTCGCGTACGAGGCGCTGCGGCAGTGGGGAGCCAACGGGCTGCTGCAGCCTGGCCCCTGAGCCACCGCTCACTCCGCCGCGACCGCCTGGTAGAGCGGCAGGTGGCGGTAGTAGACCTCGAGCATGTAGGTGCAGAAGCAGGTCGTGAACAGCCGGCCGCCGATGTGGCCCCACTTGTCGAGCGACGGATCCCAGGAGCCGGCGTTGTTGCCCTTGTCGGACTGCTGGGCGGGCACCACCTCCCGCATCCGGCCGTTCCAGCGCTGCCAGGCGGGGCCGCCGACGTTGTGGGCGACCTGCGTGATGTAGTACCAGGCGTAGACGTCCTTGTCGTTGTCGAAGTCGAGGAACCGCTCTTCAAACAGCACTTCGAGCCCGCGGGCGACGCGGCCGTCGTCGCGAGGCCAGCCGAGGAACTGCCGCGAGAGCAGGCCCTCGGCGGTGACTGCCGGCGTCACGCCGGTCGGCGGACGTTTCGGGGAGTCGAGCCGGTAGCCGTACTGCGAACCTCCTCTGACAGCCACGGTGTCGAGAAACGCCGTCAGCCGCTCGGAGGCTTCCGGCGGCACGGCCAGCCCCGCCATCTCGCCGCTCTTGAGGGCCATCATGTACCAGCCGGTCACCGACATGTCGCCTTCCTCGCCCGGCGCGTACCGCCAGCCGCCGTTGGGGCCTTGGGCGGCCAGCGCATAGGCGAGCGACCGGCGAGCGGGCTCGGCAAATCGCTCGTCACCGGTCATGCCGAGGAGTTCGCAGGCGGCGTAGGTGGCCTGGGCGTGGGCATAGAGGGCGTGGTGGGAGGGGATATCAAAATCGAACCGGCCGTCGGGCGACTGCCGCTTGGCAAGCGCCTCCCAGCCGCGGGCCACCACCTCCTTATGTCGGCCAGCCAGCGGGGTGTTGCCCGCTCCCTGGAAGGCGAGCAGGGCCATCGCGGTGGCCGCCAGTTCGTTCTCCTGGGAGCCGCCGTCTGGATAGGGGCCCTTGAGGCTCCAGAGGCCGTCCTTTCGCTGCTGGTCGGCCAGCCAAGCAAGCGCCCGGGCCACGGC
>CALGAS010000351.1 GCA_937959175.1 uncultured bacterium
CAGAACAACCTGGCCCTCGTCGGCTGGGCCTCAACAGCCCTCCTCTGGCAGGTGCTGGGCCGCGGCTGCAACGTCTGGATGTCGCCGCCCCCCTTCGAGCACACGAAACTGATGGTCGTCGACGCCGCCTGGGCGATGTTTGGCAGCGGCAACTGGGACGACCGCTCGATGCGGCTCAACTTCGAGTTCAATGTCGAGACGTACGACCGCGAGGTGGCAGGCGGGCTCGACCGGCGGATCGCCGGCGTGATTGCCCGCAGCCGGCGACGGAGCCTCGCCGAGGTCGATGCCCGCAGCCTGCCGGTCCGGCTCCGCGACGGGATCGCCAAGCTGTTCTCCCCATATCTCTGACGTTCTCCGGGGCGGATTGCAGCGGCCCGCGGACGTGGCGTAGATTCCAGGGCATGACCGTTTCACCCGTGGCCTCGGCCGCCGACCCCATCGACAGCCTGCGGGCGATCGGCCGTGAGTTTCACGGGAGAGGCTGGTCGCTGGGCACCAGCAGCAACTACAGCGTCGTCGTCTCCCGCGAGCCCCTGGAGCTGCTCGTCACCGTCAGCGGCAAGGACAAGTCGGCCCTCGGTCGCGACGACTTCGTCCGCGTCGACGCCGAGGGCCGGGTCGCCGACGGCTCTGACCGCCGCAGTTCTGCCGAGACGCTGCTTCACTGCACGATCGCCGAACTGATTCCCTCCGTCGGCGCCGTCCTCCACACGCACTCCCCCTGGGGCACGATCCTCTCCGGGGCCGACCTGCCTGCCGGAGCGGCATCTGGCAGCCTCCGGATCGCGGGCTACGAAATGCTCAAGGGGCTCGACGGGATCACCACCCACGACGCCGAGGAAGAAGTCCCGATCTTCGCCAACACGCAGGACATGCGGGAACTCTCAACGCGGATTCGCGCTAACTGGGCCGGTCTCGACTTCACCATGCCCGGCCGCCCCCCCCTGCACGGCTTCCTGATCGCCCGCCACGGCCTCTACACCTGGGGCCGTGATCTGGCGGAGGCCCGGCGGCACATCGAGATCTTCGAGTTTCTCTTCGAATGCGTCGCCCGGGCCCGATCGCTGGCTGCCGTCGGATCCTGAAGCCGTCTTCTTCCAACCTCTGGAGCATCTCCATGGCCATCGTCACCGTCCCCGCCGAGGCTCGCCGGATCAGCGATCCGGCCGAGATCAAGAGTTTTCTCGCCGCCCACGGGCTCCATTACGAGGTCTGGCCGCTGGAGGACCGCGTCGACCCGGCCGCCCCGGCCGCCGAGATCCTGGCGGCCTACGAGCCCGAGATCGACGAGCTCAAGGCCCGCGGCGGGTTCGTCACGGCCGACGTGATCGACGTCTATCCCGACACGCCGGGCCTTGATGCGATGCTCGAAAAGTTCAACAAGGAACACACCCACACCGAGGACGAGATCCGGTTCATCCTCCAGGGCAGCGGCGTCTTCCATATCAATCCGGGCGATCGACCGGTCTTTGGAATCGAGGTCCATGCCGGCGATCTGATCAGCGTGCCGCTGGGCACGCGGCACTGGTTCGACCTCTGCGGCGAACGCCGAATCCGGGCCATCCGGCTCTTCCAGGACACCAGCGGCTGGACGCCCCACTACGTCGCCGACGGTGTGCATGCCGGCTATGAGCCCCTCTGCCTGGGGCCGGCCTATCTGGCCGGCGGGTCCGCGGCCGGCCCCGCCGGCGGGGAGGCCGGTTCGTGATCGTGTTCGACGGCAGGGGGATCCTGCTCGACGTCGAGGGGACGACCTCGTCGATCTCCTTCGTCTACGACGTGCTTTTTGCGTACGCAAAGGAACAGGTTGCCGCTTTTCTGGCGGCCCACCGCGACGACGAGACGGTGCTCGAGCTGGCAGCGGCGATCACGGCGGCGGCCGGTGCGGCCCAGTCTCCCGCTTCGATCGCGGCCGACCCGACCTCGGCAGCCCTGGCGGCCATCGACCTGATGAATCGCGATCTCAAGGCGACGCCGCTGAAGACACTGCAAGGGATGATCTGGCGGAGCGGCTTCGAGTCGGGACAACTCGTGGCCCACGTCTTCGACGATGTGCCGCCGGCCCTCGCCGGCTGGGCCGACTCCGGCCTTGATGTGCGGATCTATTCCTCGGGCTCGATCGAGGCCCAGCAGTTGTTCTTCCGTCACACGGCGGCGGGCGATCTGACACCGCACCTCCGAGGGCATTACGACACCACCACCGGCCCCAAGCGGGAGCCGGCCAGCTACACCCGCATCGCCGCCGACATGGGGCTCGACCCGCGTCAGGTGCTGTTTGTGAGCGATGTCGGCGAGGAACTCGACGCCGCTCGTTCGGCCGGGATGGCCACGGCCCTGGCCGTGCGGCCGGGCAACCGAGAGGCGGGCGGCATCTACGCCCACGAGCCACTCGCCTCCTTCGCGGAGATCGTGACCTGATGGAGGAGGCAGCGGGAGCGGAGGCCGGCCTGCGGTGTGGCTGCGGGGCCTCGACCAAGCAGGAGTTCGACGCAGCGATTCACGAAGCCGTGGCGGCGGCCGTTGCCGATCTCGGCATGCCTGGCGCTGTTGGGGCTCAGCCACCGATTGCCGATCTGGCCGTGGTCTTCGTCTCGGCGGCCTACGGGCCGGCAATCCGGCCGGTCATGGAACACCTTGCCGACCTCGTGCCCGCCCGCCGCCTCCTGGGCAGCACCGCCGAGGGCATCCTGGCCGGAGACCGCGAGTATGAAGCGGGGCCGGCGGTGGCTGTCTGGCTGGCTCGCCTGCCTGCCAGCCGCCTCGAGACGTTTTCGCTCGAGTACACCCAGACTGCCGACGGTGGCATGTTCGCCGGCTGGCCTGAGACAACCGCGGAGGCGTGGCCGGCCAATGCCGCCGTGCTGCTCCTGGCCGATCCGTTTTCGTTTCCGGTCGATGCCTTCATTCGCAGGCTGGAAGAAGAGCATCCCGGTGTCCCGGTCGTGGGGGGGATGGCCAGCGGGGGCGGCCAGCCGGGCAGCAACACCTTGGCGGTCGATTCCCGCACCTACGACTCGGGCGCCGTGGGCCTCGTGGTGGGAGGAGGCGTCAGGATTCGACCGGTCGTTTCCCAGGGCTGCCGTCCGATCGGCCGGCCGCTGGTGATTACCCGCGCCGAGGAGAATATGATCTTGGAACTTGGCGGGGTTCCAGCCCTGCAACGACTCCGGGAAATGTATGGCGATCTCACCGATGTGGATCGCGAGCTGGTGCGATCCTCGCTCCACGTGGGCCGGGCAGCCAGCGAATACCGTGACGTCTTTCGGCGGGGCGACTTCCTGGTCCGCAATGTCCTGGGGGCCGATCCCGACTCGGGTGTGATCGCGGTGGGAGATACCGTCCGCACCGGGCAGACCGTCCAGTTTCACGTCCGCGATGCCCAGAGCGCCGACGACGACCTCCGGGAACTTCTCTGCGGCGGCCCGGGCGAGGCCGATCCCGCCGGCGCGCTGGTCTTCACTTGCAACGGACGGGGCTCACAGTTGTTTGCCGAACCAAACCACGACGCCCGCTGCCTGCAACGCTGCCTCGGGCCCTTGCCCGCGGCGGGCTTCTTCGCTCAGGGCGAGATCGGCCCGATTGGTGAGCGGACGTTTCTCCATGGCTTTACCGCGAGCATCGCCCTCTTCGAGCGGGCCTGACTGCCCTTGCCGCCACGGCTGGCACCACCTACTTTCCCGTTTCATCAGGGTGGCAGTTCGCGAGGATGCCAGTGTGTCTCGAACAATCACCGTGTCGGCCCGTGGGGCGATCTGCCTGATTCCCGGCCTGCTTCTCTGCCTTCTTGCCGGTGGCTGCGCCCATCACCGGGCCAATCAATACGCCTACGCCCCGCCGCTGGCACCGCCGGTCTATCCCCAGCCGCAGGCAGCGGCCCAGCCGGTCGCCTCTCCGAGCCCGCCTGTCGTTCAGCCTGGTGTCGCCGCCCCGCCGATCGTCTCCGGCGTGCCGCCGGCGGCCACCGCGCCGGCGCTGCCGGTCATGCCGACCGCCGGCGTGGTGCCCGCCCTGCCCGACGGCTCATGCCCTCCCTGCAACACCGGGTGCGAAGGTGGTGCGGTGCCGGTGGTCTACGAAGGCGCGATGCAGACGGCGCCCTGCCAATAGCAGCTCTGCCGAAGACCGGTTGCTCCGGAACAGAGTCACGCCTGACGTCGCCACTGTTCCCGCCTCGGATTGCCGTCTCGCGTCGTCGCTGATTCGGTCACGGAGCGACCGGACTCGGGCCGGGGGCCGATCCCGCCGTGAAACGCTGGCGGGGGTATGATGATGGGCGTTGGTGGTTGCAAAGACTACCCGGCGGCCGGAGGAGGCCTTTCCCGTGAGCATCTGGCAGGTCCAGCCCGACCGCCGAGACGAACTGATGGACGACCCGGCGCTTCCCGCAGCCGACCATCTCGCCGCGCTCGACGCGCTGGCGACGATCAACGCTGTCTCGCTGACTGCCGGCCAACTCGCCGGGGCAGTTGAGAGAATCGCGATGCTCGGGGCGGCGAGAACTGGCAGCGGCCGGCCCCTGCGAATCGTCGACGTCGCCTGCGGTGGCGGCGACCTGAGCGTGGCCTTGGCCGCTCGCCTGGCCCGCCGGCTTCCATCCGGCGGCCCCGACTCACCAGCCGTCGAGGTGCTCGGCATCGATCTGAGTTCGCGGGCGGTCACGCGGGCCCGCCAGTACGCGGCCCGCAAGGGCTGCCGCGTTGTCGACTTCGCCGTCCGCGACGTGCTCGCGGAGGGATGCCCGCCGTGCGACGTGGTGGTCAGTTCGCTATTCCTTCATCATCTCGACGATGCCGCGGCGGCCGCTGTCCTCCGGTCGATGGCAGCGGCGGCACGCCTCGGGGGAGCGGTATCGGATCTCGTTCGCAGCCGCACGGGGCTCGTCCTGGCGGTGCTCGGCACGACGCTCCTGGCACGCTCCCGGGTCGCCCGCGTCGATGGCCCGCTGTCGGTGCGGGCGGCCCGGACACTGCCGGAATATCGCCGAGTTGCCGATCGGGCCGGGCTGCCGCAGGCAACCATCCGGCGAACCTGGCCGGAGCGGGTGCTGCTGGAGTGGCGGACGGCCGAGCCGATCGACGAACTCGTCCCTGGAGTGGCCTGCGCATGAGCCGTCCCATGCCGGTGACCCCCGTTGAAGCAACGATCTCCGCCGCCGAGGCCGCAAACAACGACTGGGAGGTGATCGTGATCGGAGCCGGGCCGGCCGGCAGTGCCGCCGCCCTCCGGCTGGCGGCCCGGGGGCTCCGGGTGTTGCTCATCGACGCAGCGGCCATGCCACGGCCCAAGCTCTGCGGCTGTTGCCTCTCGGTCGCGGCGGTCAAGGAACTCGCCGCGCTCGAGCAGATCGATACCCGCGGCGGCGTTCCAGACGAGCGGGCGAGGCTCCCGCAGCCGCTGCCGCTGGAGCGGGTGCGACTTGCCACGGCGGCGGTAACCGCGGCCTTGCCGCTGCCGGGCGGGGGGGTGATCTCCCGGGAGGCCCTCGACACCGCGGCGGTGCGGGCGGCGATCGTTGCCGGTGCTGCCTGGCTGCCCGAGACGCGGGTGACGGCGGTGACGGAAAATCCCGCCGCGGCCCGCGTGACGCTGACCGCCCGAACCACGATCTCCGGGCATGCCGAACAGGTCGTGGCGTCGGCGGGGCTGGTGGTCGTGGCCGCCGGCCTCGCGGACACCGTGCGAATCGGCACGGGGCAGTACCGCGGCGAGAAGCGGATCACACCCGGCAGCCGCCTCGGGCTTGGCGCGACCCTCCCCCCAGCTGCCGGAGGGCCGCCCCCGGGCGAGCTTGTGATGGCCGTTTCGCGGCACGGCTACTGCGGGCTGGTGCGGCTCGAAGACGGACGGGTCGACATCGCCGCGGCGGTCGATCGCTCGCTGGTGACCCGGGCCGGTGGTCCGGCCGGAGCCCTGGCGAAACTTCTGACTGACGCGGGGGGATACCAGGCGGCAGGCCTCTTCGCCGACGCCGACGAGTGGTTCGCAGCAGCAGTGATTCGGGGCACCCCACCGCTCACCCGCCGCCAGCCGGTGGCGTCGGCCGGTGGAAGAGTCCTGCGGGTGGGCGATGCCGCCGGCTACGTGGAGCCTTTCACCGGCGAGGGCATGGGCTGGGCCCTCGCCTCGGCCCGGTTCCTCGATGAGACCGTCGGGCGGACCGTTTCTGCGGCGGGCAGGATTGGGGACTCTCCCCGGGAGGCCGCGGTCAGCTATGCTCAGGCCCATCGACGGCATTTCGCCGTCAACCACGCTCGCTGTCGCCGCGTGGCACTCGTCGTCCGGCAGCCTTGGCTTGTCGGGCCGGCCCTGCGGCTGGCTCGGCTGGCACCAGCGGTCGCGGCCCGCGTCGTGCCGCTGGTGGTCGGTGCAGCGGCCCGCGGAAAGGCCCACGGATGAGCCTCGAAATCCTCGCGATCGGCACGACCGTGCCCGATCACGCGATTCGTCAGCAGGACGCCGCCGTCCTGGCGACCAGCTTCGCCAACGCCACGCCCGGCCGGGAGCGGGCCTTGGCGGCTCTTTACCGGCGGAGCGGAATCCGCTCGCGGGGCTCGGTCTTGCTCGAGAACCCGGGCCAGCGGCCGTTCGCCCAGGAGTTCTTTCCGCCCGCGGAGGCAACGGCGGCCGGCGGGCCCAGCACCGGGGAGCGGATGGCCCGCTACGGGCTCGAGGCGGGTCGGCTCGCGGTCGATGCGGCCCGCACGGCCCTCGCTGCCGCGGCGGTCGAGCCGCAGGAGGTCACCCACCTGATCACCTGCTCCTGCACCGGCTTCGCCAGCCCCGGCGTCGACATTGAAATCCTCGAGGACGTCGGGCTCTCTCCCGCCGTGGCCCGCACCCACGTCGGCTTCATGGGCTGCCACGGCGCCTTCAACGCGCTGCGGGTGGCCGATGCGTTTGCCGCCGCCGATCCCAAGGCGGCGGTCCTCGTGGTCTGCGTGGAACTCTGCAGTCTCCATTTTCAGTATGGCAATCATGACGACCACGTCGTGGCCAACAGCCTGTTCGCCGACGGGGCCGCCGCCGCCGTCTGCCGCCTGGCCTCGCCGGACACCGGCGATGACCTTCCCTGGCGGTTGCGGCTCCAGGCCAGCCGGGTCTTGCCGCACTCGCAACGGGAGATGGGCTGGCTGATCGGCGACACCGGCTTCGAGATGAGCCTCTCGGCCCGCGTGCCCGACCTGATCGCCACGCATCTCAAGCCGGCGGTGCTGGGGATGCTCGCCGAGGCCGGGCTGGCCGAAAACGAGGTGGGCTGTTGGGCGGTCCATCCCGGCGGCCCGCGGATCCTCGGCGGCGTCGAGGCAGCCCTTGGCCTCGAGCCAGAAGCGTTGGCTGTTTCACGGGGCGTTCTCGCCGAGCATGGCAACATGTCGAGCGCGACGATCCTGTTCGTGCTCGATCGGCTCCGAGCGACCGGTGCCGCCGGCCCCTGCGTGGCCCTGGCCTTCGGGCCGGGGCTGACCGTCGAGATGGCGGTGCTCGACCGCTGAGCGGCGGGGGCTTCTTGAAAAGGGGACTGGCTCCGAGCGAAGCGAGGTGCCTGTACCCTTTTCCTATGAGGTCGGGGTTGGTTGGGCCGGTACACTCTGCGGAGACTCTCCTCTGCATTCTGACGGGATCGGCCGACTCGTGACCGCGTCTGCTTCGCAACTCCTCGCCCACCACCGCCGCCGCGTGGCGATCGAGCGGGTTTCGCCCGATGTCGATGGCGGCCGGTTCGCCGTCAAGCGGGTGGTCGGCGATGTGGTCACCGTCGCCGCCGACATCGTCTGCGACGGCCACGACGAGCTCGACTGCCGGCTGCACGTTCGCCACGGTGACCGCGGCCGGTGGCGGACGGTGCCGCTGGTCGACGTCGGCAACGACCGCTGGGAGGCGAGCTTCACGGTCGACGCGATCGGCTCCTGGCAGTTCACGGTCAGCGGCCGGGTCGATCCCTTCGCGACCTGGCTTCGCGACCTCGGCAAGCGGGAGGCGGCCGGGGAGGATCTTGCGGTCGAGCTGCTCGTCGGCAGCGAGCAGGCTACCGCCGCCTCCCGGCGGGCCGCCGCCGCCGGCCAGACCGCCGATGCCGCCGCCCTCGAGCGATTCGCAGCCGCGATCGCTGGCGCCGAGGGAGTGGCGGCGGCCCGTGATCCCCGGCTGGCAGAACTGATCGCCGCCCACGCCGATCGCAGCGACGAGGCACGGCTCGAGCCGCTCCGCTCGATCTGGGCCGATCGCCCCAAGGCGGCGGTCAGCAGCTGGTACGAGGTCTTTCCGCGGTCGTGGGGGCATGCCGCCGGTGAGCACGGCACGCTGGCCACGCTCGCCGACCGGCTCGACTACGTCGCGGCCCTCGGCTTCGACGTCGTCTATCTGACGCCAATCCATCCGATCGGCCAGGCCTTTCGCAAGGGCCGCAACAACTCGCTCGAGGCCGGCCCGGACGACGTCGGCAGCCCCTGGGCGGTCGGCTCGGAGGCGGGCGGTCACACCGCGATCCATCCGCGGCTCGGCACTTTTGCCGACTTCCAGCGGCTCCGCGAGCGGGCCGAAGCCCTCGGCATGGAGCTGGCCCTCGACTTCGCGATCCAGTGCTCTCCCGACCACCCCTGGGTGAAGGAGCATCCGGAGTGGTTCTGTCATCGGCCCGACGGCACGATCCGCTACGCCGAGAACCCGCCCAAGAAATACCAGGACATCGTCCCGCTCGACTTCCACTGCGAGCAGTGGGAGTCGCTCTGGGAGGCGTTGCGGGATGTCGTCCGCTTCTGGGTCGACCAGGGCGTGCGGATCTTCCGGGTCGACAATCCCCACACCAAGCCCTTCGCCTTCTGGGAGTGGCTGATCGCCGAAATCCTGCAGACGCATCCCGAGACGCTCTTTCTCGCCGAGGCCTTTACCCGGCCGAAGGTGATGCACCGGCTGGCCAAGCTCGGCTTCACGCAGTCCTACACCTACTTCACCTGGCGGACCGGCCGTGACGAGATGGCCGAGTACATCACGGAGGTGACCTCGCCGCCGGTCAGCGACTTCTTCCGGCCGAACTTCTGGCCCAACACGCCCGACATCCTTCACGCGACGCTCCAGGAAGGAGGCCGGCCGATGTTTCTCGTCCGGCTCGCCCTGGCGGCGCTCTCGGTCGGCAACTGGGGCATCTACGGCCCGGCGATGGAACTGATGGCCGCCACGCCCCGCGAGCCGGGCAGCGAGGAGTATCTCGACAGCGAGAAGTACGAGATCAAGACCTGGGACCTCGAGGTCCCGGAGAGCCTGGCCCCCTTCATCCGCCGGCTCAACGAGCTGCGGCGAGCCGAGCCCGCGGTGGCCAGGAACCGGCCGCCGGTGGTCCAGCCGGTCGACGAGGCCGAGCTGCTCGCCTGGAGCCGCTACGACGAGCCGAGCGGCAACCGGCTGCTGGTCGTCGTCTCGATGCAGCCCGCGACGGCTCGCGTGGGCCGGCTCGACTTCGACCTGGCCGCCCTTGGCCTGGCCGACTGCGAGCAGGCCACCGCCTGCGACCTGCTCGACGGCGGAGCGGCCCACCTCTGGCACCTGCCGGCGGTCTCGGTCGAGTGCACGCCTGAGCGGCCCGTTCGCGTCTTTCGGATCGAGCCATGAGCGGGCCGGCTGCCGACGATCTCGCCGGCCGGATCGCCGGGTGGCTGCCGGCCGCCCGCTGGTTTGCGGGGAAGGGCAGCGGGCCGGTGCAGGTGGCGATCGCCGACGAGACGACGCTCGCCGAGGCCGGCGTGATCCTCGCGCTCGTCGATGCCAGGAGCGACGGCGACGCGGGCCGCTACTGCGTGCCGGTGGCCGTGGATGACGGGAGCGAAGCCGCCGCCACGGCGGGCTTCTGCCGCTGGCTGCTCGCGACGGTGCTGGAG
>CALGAS010000352.1 GCA_937959175.1 uncultured bacterium
GCTTTTCAGGCAGGGCAGGGGAGCGGCCCATCCGGTGCCGGAGCCGGTCTGATGCGTGCCCCGCCTCCCGCCGCCGGCCCGCTGGCACCCCTCAAGACCTGGGGCACGATGCTCGCGATCTCGATCGAGGAGCGGCTCGTCTACCGGGGCGACTTCGCGCTCGGCACGCTGATGCGGTTCCTGCCGATCGTGACCCAGGTCTTCCTCTGGACGGCCGTCTTCTCGGCCACTGCCCGCAGCGACATCGCCGGCTACTCCCGCAACGACATCGTCGCCTACTACCTCCTGACGATGCTGACCCGGGCCTTCTCGAGCATGCCGGGGCTGGCCAGCGGGATCGCCCGGAGCATCCGCGACGGCTCGATCAAGAAGTTTCTGATCCAGCCGGTCGACTACGTCTCGTTCCTGCTGGCCGCCCGGGTGGCCCACAAGCTCGTCTACTACGCGGTGGCGGTGATTCCCTTCGCCGCGGTCTTCTTCCTCTGCCGCAGCTTCTTTCCACCGCTGCCTGACGCCACGACGATCGCTGCCTTTCTGCTCGCGCTCGTGCTCTGCTTCCTGCTCGGCTTCTTCATGGAGGCGACGCTGGGGATGCTCGGCTTCTGGTTTCTGGAGGTCTCGAGCATCGTGTTCGGCTACATGCTCGTGCAGTACCTGCTCTCGGGCCACATGTTTCCAATCGACATGCTGGCCGGCATCCCGACCGGGATTCCGGGCACGAGTCTGGCCGACGTCGTCGGCTGGTTGCCGTTTCAGTACACCGCCTACTTCCCGGCGGCCGTCTGGCTCGGCAAGATCGAGGGAGTGGAACTGGCCCGCAAGCTCGCCCTCGAGGCGGCCTGGGTCGTCGTGATGATCGTCGCCTGCCGGTTGGCCTGGGCCCGGGGCACCCGGCGGTATAGCGGCTTCGGAGGGTGAGATGACCCGCTACCTGGCGATCTTCGGCACCTTCGCCCGGGCCTGCCTGGTCCGCGACATGACCTTTCGGGCCAACTTCCTGCTCGAGTGCCTGACGAGCCTCGGCTGGATGTCGATGAACCTCGCCTTCTACCTGCTGGTCTTCACCTTCACGCCCGAGATCGGCAAGGACAGCGGCTGGACCCGCGAGCCCTTTTTCGCCTTCGTGGCGACCGGAATGATCATCAACGCGATTGTCCAGGCCCTCTTCATGCCGAGCGCCTCGGAGCTGACCGATATGGTCCGCAACGGCGGGCTCGACGCGGTGCTCGTCATGCCGCTGGACGCCCAGTTTCTGCTC
>CALGAS010000353.1 GCA_937959175.1 uncultured bacterium
ATGGGCACATGAAGGTCTCGTCGAGGTTTAGGATCACGTTGGCGACCACCGTCCAGGCGGCGAGGTCGGCGAGCTTCTCGGGCGAGTCGATGCCGAGATCGGCAGGCGGGGCTCCGAGCGGGTCGGTCGCCATCTGCCTGGCGGCCGCCGCGTCGGCGCGATACGCGGCCGCCGCCTCGTCGTGGAGCGCGACGAGCCGGGCGATCTCGGGCGGCGTTGGGGGGCGGGCGAGCACGAGCCGGAAGCCACGGGCGGCCCGTTCGGCCGCGGTCGAGCCACCTTCCTTGATCATCCTGCGGGCGAGCCCCTGGGCCGCCTCGACATAGACCGGGTCATTCAAGGTGACCAGCGCCTGCAGCGGCGTGTTGGTTCGCGGCCGGCGGATCGTGCAGACCTCGCGATTAGGGGCGTCGAAGGTGGCCATCGAGGGATAGGGGTTGCTCCGCCGCCAGGTCGTGTAGATCGCCCGCCGGTAGCGGTCCTCGCCGGTGCTCGTCTTCCAGTCGATGCCGCCCCCGAAGGCCGCCCTGAGGCCGAGGTCGGGCTGCGGGGGATGCACGCTCGGCCCCCCCTTCTTCGGCGAGAGCAGGCCCGCCGCCGCCAAGGCCTGGTCACGGATCACCTCCGCGGAGAGCCGGACCCGCGGCCCGCACGCCAGCAGCCGGTTCTCCGGGTCGGCAGCGATGAGTTCCGGCGGACACTTGCTCGCCTGGCGGTAGGCCGCACTCGCCACGATCAGCCGCGTGATCGCCTTGGTGTCCCAGCCGGAGTCGACGAGTTCGCAGGCCAGCCAGTCGAGCAGTTCCGGATGGCTCGGCAGTTCTCCCTGGGCACCAAACTCCTCGCTCGTCGAGACAATCCCGATCCCGAACAGCCGCTCCCAGAGGCGATTGACGACCACCCGCGCCGTCAGCGGATTGGACGGATCCACCAGCCACTTCGCCAGGGCCAGCCGGTCGATCCGGCCGTCGGCCGCCTGCTCCGCGGGGTTAAACACCGCCGGCACCGCGGCGGCAACCTCGGGGCCGAGATCGTTCCAGTTGCCACGGTACTGGAGCTTCGTGACCCGCCGCTTGCCGGCAGGGAGTTCCTGAAGCACCGGCACGGTAGTGACCGGCTTGATCGCAGCGAGTTCCTGCCGGCGGGCGGCCTCTTGCTCCCGCAGGGGTCGCAGCTCCGGAGGCTCGATCCGGCCTTTTTTCGGCGGCGGAACGTGCCGGGCGATCTCGGCGAGTTGGGCAGAGAGCTGCGCCCGCCGGGCCTTCTGCTCGGGCGTGTAGACCGGCAACACGGGTTTTTCGTCAGGCCGGTCGGCATCGGCGGTCTGGTTGAAGACGGCGTAGATACCGAAATACTCCTTTTGCGAGAGCGGGTCGTACTTGTGGTCGTGGCATTTGGCGCAGGCCATCGTTGTGCCCATCCAGGTGCTCATCGTGGTGTTGACGCGGTCGACGACGGCTGCCACCCGGAACTCCTCGTCGATCGTGCCCCCCTCGGAGTTCGTCAGCGTGTTACGGTGGAAGGCAGTCGCGATCCGGTCGTCGTCGGTGGCGTCGGGCAGGAGATCGCCGGCGAGCTGGCGGATCGTGAACTCGTCGAAGGGCATGTTGGCGTCGCAGGCCCGGATCACCCAGTCCCGCCAGCCCCAGATCGTCCGCGGCCGGTCGTCGGCGTAGCCGGCGCTGTCGGCATAGCGGGCCAGATCGAGCCATTGTCTTGCCATGTGCTCGCCGTAGCCCGAGTGGGCGAGCAGCCGGTCGATGAACCGCTCGACGGCATCGGGGGCGGCGTCAGCGACGAAGGCATCGACCTCCTCCGGACTCGGCGGCAGGCCGGTGAGATCCAGGGCCAGCCGCCGGGCGAGCGTGATCCGGTCGGCCTCGGGCTGCGGCGAAATCCCCTCGGCCTCGAGCCGCGCGAGAATGAAGCGGTCGATGTCGTTCTTGGGCCAGGCGGCGTCTTTGACGGTCGGCACTGGCGGCCGCTTCGGGGGCACATAGGCCCAGTGTGGCTCGTACTCGGCCCCGGCGGCGATCCACCGCGAGAGCAGGTCGACCTCGGCGGCCGAGAGTGGCTCCCCCGCCTCCGGCGGCGGCATCACTATGTCGGGGTCGGTCTCGGTGATCCGCGCGATCAACTCACTGT
>CALGAS010000354.1 GCA_937959175.1 uncultured bacterium
CGGCGGACGAGGTGGCCGGCACGCCGGTGGTCAAGAGCTTCGCCTATCAGGTCGATCGCAGCGGCTGGACGGCGGCGGCCTCCAGCGAGGAGCCTGGCGAGGGATTTGCCAGGCATGCCGTCGACGGCGATCCGGCCACGTTCTGGCACACCCGGTGGCAGGGGGCCAGTCCCCAGCCACCGCACAGCTTCACGATCGACCTTGGCCGCCGGGCAACGATCACGGGCCTGAGCTACCTTCCGCGGACGGACAACGTCAACGGCCGGATCAAGGGCTACCGGATCGAGGCTTCGCTCGACGGCGAGACCTGGCGGCCGCTCAGCGAAGGAACATGGCCCGACCGGCCAAACCTTCACGAGGTGTCGTTTGCCGAACCGGTCGAGGCCAGCCGCGTGCGGTTGATCGCCGAGAGCAGTCACCACGGGCCCTGGGCGACCGCCGCCGAGATCACGCCGCTGGTGGCACGGGAGGCGAAACCGAATCCCTGATCCGGTCTGGCGGCCGGACGCCGCGGGCCCCGCTTGCGGGACGCCACAGAGCGGCGATATTCAGCGGCGTGAGCGGAGCGACCTATTCCAGCGCCGGCGTCGATCTGGTGGCCTATCGCGAGGCGATGGCCCGCCTCCCGGCCCACATGCGGCGGACGCACTGCCCGCGGGTCCTGGGCCGCGAGGGCTCGTTTGCGGCCCTCTTCCAACTCGATCTGGCGGGGCTCTTTTCCCGCGGCTACACCGACCCGCTGCTCGTCTCCTGCACCGACGGCGTCGGCACCAAGCTCAAGCTCGCCGTGCTGGCCGGCCGGCACGACACCGTCGGCATCGACCTGGTGGCGATGAGCGTCAATGACCTGCTCTGCACGGGCGGCGAGCCGCTCTTCTTTCTCGACTACGTGGGCATGGCCAAGGACGATCCGCCGCTGCTCGAGCAGATCGTCAAGGGGATCGCCGATGCCTGCGTGGAGAGCGAGTGTGCCCTGGTGGGCGGCGAAACGGCGATCCTGCCCGACATGTATCAGCCCGGCGAATACGACCTGGCCGGCTTCTGCGTCGGCGTGGTCGAGCGGAAGCGGCTGATCGACGGGTCGGCGATCGAGCCGGGCGACATCGCGATCGGGATCGCCTCGAGCGGTGTCCACTCCAACGGCTTCAGCCTCGTCCGCAAGGCGGTCTTCGAGATGGGCGGGCTGACGATCGACGAGGCTCCGGCCGACCTCGGCGGCCGCACCGTCGGCGAGACCCTCCTCGAGCCGACCAGGCTCTATGCCAGGGCCGTCAAGCAGGTGCTCGCCCACTATCGCGTCAAGCATGTCGTTCACGGGATCGCCCACATCACCGGGGGCGGAATCGCCGAGAACCTCGCCCGGGTCGTGCCCGAGGGCGTGCAGGTGGTGATCGAGCGGGGCAGCTGGGAGGTGCCGGCGGTCTTTCCCTGGATTCAGTCGCTCGGGAATGTGGCCGACGCCGAAATGGAGCGGGTCTTCAACATGGGGATCGGAATGGTGCTCGTCGTCTCCCCGCACTTCGCCGACAGCATCCGCCACCAGCTTGCCGACCTCGGTTATCCCTGCTGGGCTATCGGCACCGTCCGCAAGGCTGCCGCGGAATCCGAGCGGGTGGTGCTGGGCTGAGCGAGACCGAGAAGGGGAGGTGGCCCGGCAAACGGGGACAGGCACCTCGCTTCGCTCGGAGCCGGTCCCCGTATCGGAGCCAGTTCCCAAAGGATAGCCCGGCCAATGGCACTCCCGCAACGATTACCGAGCTGATGAGCGGCCCGTGAGCTGCGTGCTCTCTTCCCCCGATCCGCGCCAGGCCTTTCCCGGCCCGCCTGCCTTCCCCCCGGCGGGACGAGATCGGCGAGCCGGTCGAGGAACTCAAACCGCGTGAGCTCGACGACGCCATTAGCTCCCGGCCGCGTCGCCGTCCGCCCGCAACCCGGGCCGACCCAGTTGGCTGCCTTGTGCCGGGGGGTGCCGCGGATCCTCCTCTGGAAGGCGGCAAAGCGGCTCGGTGGCCGACCGCCCGGGCCCGGCCCGGCCGTGCACCGGGCCCTTCCCGAGAGTAGTGTACGTGCGCCCACGTACTCTGCCACGCCCCGGGTTCCCCCATGGTCGCCACGTTTTGTCCGTTTCCGGCGCGGCCGTCTTTGCGTCCGCACGCCGGCCCCGCGGCGTCCCGCCGCTCTCGAGCGCCGCCGCCCCGAGAAGACGCCGCTCTACAGAATCGTGTCGGAGTGCCTCGAGAGCTGGCTCGCGGATCGCTCGGCCCGCGAGCAGCCCGTCGCGGGCTACGTCGAAGAGGAGTTCCGCGGGTAT
>CALGAS010000355.1 GCA_937959175.1 uncultured bacterium
CCAAACCGCAGCCTCAAGGCGACCTCGTTGGAGCCGACACTGAAGAGACCGCTGAGGCTGTACGCGATCAGCAGCCCGACGAGCAGAAGGCGGAGGATTCCGAAACTCAGCCGCAAGGCCTCGGCCAGGGCCTGGCCTGCCGGGTCAAGCTGCGTTTCAGACTTCCGTTCCTCGCCCAGGGCGGGTAGTTGGTCGTTGCCCGCGGTCATGGAAGCTCCTTGCCCGCGGCAGCTGGCTGGCGGCTGACCTCCGCTCGGCCGGCGTCCTCGGCGAGCGGATCAAGGATGCCGAGGCTCTCAGCCGGAAGCACGAAGGTGGTGTTGTGCTGAAGCATCTTCTCGAGGGCTTCCAGCCGGCGGAGAAAGATGGCGAAGTCCTCATCTTCGGCGAACTCCGCATACTCCCGCGATGCTTCGCGGTCCCCCTCAGAACGAATGGCCTGGGCTCGCCGCTCGGCGAAGGCCAGAATTCGATCGCGGCCGCTGGCCGCCTCGCTGCGAATTGCGGACGCCTGGGCCTGCCCCTCCTGGACCGCACTCTCCGCGAGCCGCTCGCGGGTGGCAATCATGGTCTCAAAAACCTTCGCCGTGGTCGACTCTGGGAGGAGCACGCGATAGAGGCCGACATTCTCCACCTCCAGGCCGAAGCCTGCCGCTGCCAGCGATTCCTGAAGGGCGGCCCGGGCCCGCCGTTCGATCTCGTCTAGCGTCAGCTGGTCGCGATCCTGATTGACCAGCTGGTCAAGCCGATATTCGCTGATGATCCCGCGAACCTCTCGGAGCTGGCTGGCAAGCTGCCGGCGGGCCTCGGCCGGATCCTGAAGCGTGACATAAAAGGCCAACGGGTCGGCGATTCGCCAGGTCAGGTAGGTTCGCACGATCACACTCTTGCCGTCGGCGGTCTGCAACTCCTCGAGCCGGTCTTCGAGCAGTTGGAGCCGCTTCGAATAGTGGGTGACCTGATGGATGGGCCAGGGCAACCGCCACTTGAGCCCCGGTGTGGCTTCGACGCTCTCCGCGTCGGCACGGTCGAACAGCGTCCGAATCGCGACCTGGTCGTACCGCACCTGGTAGAGAAACATCTGCGAGAGCAAAACCACGGCAAGGATGACACCGACGAGGATGGTGAATGACTTTTTCATGACAAACTTCAGAAGCGGGCTCATTCGCCCAGGAGGGTTTCGATCGCTGCCGCCGGATCGGCGAAGTCCATTCGAAAGACAGGTTGATCCTCAACGGTCGAGGGCACCACAAACTTGCGGCGATCTGCCAGGCCGGCAGCGAGCACGCCGAGCGTGCGGGTGGCTCGGTAATACGCTGGTGCCTGCCGGTAGGCCATCAGTTCGCCCTGAAATCGTTCCTCGGCCGCCTGCTCACCGACGGCCCTGGTCCACCGGGCTCCCCGAGCCAGATGGAGCAGTTCCGCCGCCTCTCCTCGTGCCTCGCCCAAAAGCCGCTCGATCTCTCCCTCGCGTTGGCGGACTGATTCGTGCGAACCGCCTTCGACACGCACCGCGTCGAGTTCCAGGATGGCACGATCCAACTGCTGGGCCAACGAGACAGATCCGGCCACCTGTGAGAGCGTCGCCACCGCATCGCGTCGGGCTCGCTCGATGAGCGTCTCCCGTTCCTGTTGCGCCGCGACCTGGCGATGAAATGCCCTGGCCACAGGCCCACCCGGCGGCTGGAGGGCGGTGATTGACACATCGACGATCTCAAGGCCCAGCCCGAGGGCGTCCGCCTGCCTCTGGACGGCGGCCGCCAGCCGCGGACCGGCTTCGACGCGTCCCCGGGAAAGGAGAAACTCCAGATCGTGGCTGGCAAAGTATCGACACGACGCCTGCTGGGCGAGCACGGCCACGGTCGCTTCCGGGGCGGGAGACGTCTGCAGGAAGGCTCTCAGGTCCCGAACTCGGAACTGGACCACCAGTTCGGCATCGATGACAGCCAGTCCCCCGCCGGCCGACGACGCGGCCAGCACGGTCGGGTAATACTCGGCGCCGATCTGCTCGAGCCGATCATCACCGCTGGTCCAGAGAATCGCCTTGTCGGCCTCCTGGCGATCGGCCAGCCCGCTGGAAACGCTGACCTGGAGCACCCTCAGGGCCGGGTACGTGACGGCGGTTTCAACCGGCCACGGCAACTTCAGGTGGATTCCTGCCGACACGCTCGGCCTTGCCACACTGCCAAACCGGAGAATCAGCCCCTCTTCGTCAGGTGCCACAACGACGAGGCAGCTCAGCAGGGCCATCACGCCCCCGGCGAGGAGAACAAGCGGCGTGAGCGAACGGCCCAGGAGCCGGAACAGCCAACTGCCTGAGACCTCAACCCCAAACTGGTAGCGGATCAGGTCTCCCACGACCTCGCCGAGAGACTCCGGAGCGGTCAGCAGCCCCAGCAGGCGGCTGTCAAAGGCCGGCCGAGCCAACTCGCCGGGCCGCCGGGGACGATAGACCTCAAGGAGCGAGGTGAGCAGAATCTCGGTGCCGACCACCAGCATCACGCTCGGGACAGCCGCGGCAAGGAACTGAAAAAAGCGGGCATCGGCGAGCACAGCCGCCGCTGTTGCGGCAACGGCGACCAGACCAGCCACCAGGAAACAGCTCATCAGGTAGCTGGCTCCGCCCCGCAGCATCCGCCAACTGAGCACCCGAGCACAGCCGCTGATCCAGCGGCCCGCCACGAAGGCGACGAAGGCAATCGCTCCCGATGCGAAGAGAAGCCCCACCGGATGCCCCCCGACCGGCGTCCTCGGCCCGTCGACCTGCCCGGCCTGAACCAGGAACCGCCAGAGGAGCAGGCCGCCTGCGACAACCAGGTAGCCTCCAACGAACAGGCTGACCGCGGGCAGGCCGTACCGGACGAGGTTTGCCAGCCGTTGGCGAACCCGCTGCAACTCGTCCGAGAGTTCACCAAACAACGCCGCTGATGCGGCATCTTCGGCCGTGAGCTTCTCGGCGGCCAGCGACTCCCGCCGCTCGGCCTCCCGCTGGCCGAAAACGACCACGAGCATCAGCCAAATCGGCAGCCCCCCGAGCATGTGCCAGGCGGCCGCCTCGAGCGCTTCGCCTCCGCTCCAGGCCGCGACGACCGCCATCGCGATGACCAGGAACAGCTGCACGACCAGACCGACAACAGCCGTTGTCCGTCCCTGCCGGGCGGTCTCCTGGTCATCCTGCAAATGGTCCACGGCTTCAGCCTTGGGGTGGCGGTGGTCGATCCACAGCCGGCGCTTGCCGGCGGTCTCCTCTTGCATTCGAGTGTACCTTCGCCCTCCCGCCGCTTGACGGGCCGGGCGGCGGTCACTCGCAGTACCGGGGCGGCCGGTTGTGCCGGTCCTGACGCCGCCGGTAGGCTCCGGTCCCGGGGCTGGCCCCCCGCCGGCGTGTGCCCGAGGCTGTCGTGACCCTGCTGACCATCGCCCGCAACGGGTTTCTCGAATCGATCCGGCAGCCGATTTTCAGCGTGCTGCTGCTGGTGGGCATGCTGGCGATGGTGCTCAACGTGAGCCTGGCCGGCTTCACGCTCGAAGATGACAACAAGATTCTCATCGATCTCAGCCTCAGCACCCTGTTTCTCTGCGGGCTCCTGCTGGCCGCCTTCACCGCCACGGGTGTGCTGGCCCGGGAGATCGACAATGCGACCGTCGTCACGGTGGTGAGCAAGCCCGTGCCGCGGCCGGCCGTCGTCATTGGAAAATATCTTGGTGTGTCCGCCGCCCTCGCCATCGGCTGCTGGACGCTGGCGGTCGTGTTTCTGCTGGCCGTTCGACATCGGGTGCCGGGGAGTGGCCCGGCCGATTCCGACTTCGACGGCCCCGTGCTGGTGTTTGGTCTCCTGGCCACCGGCGCGGCCGTGGGGATCGCCGCCGCCGCCAACTACCTTCGCGGCCGCCCCTTTTCGAGCACGTTCGTGGTCGCCCAGGCGGCCGCCTCCACGGCTGCCCTGGCAGCAACCTGGTGCGTCGACAAGGGCTGGCATCTCCAAAACCCCCTCGTCGAATGGGACGCTCAACTGTTTGTCGCCATCCTACTGGTCTTCGAAGCGATTCTCGTCCTGGCAGCGGTCGCGATCGCCGTCTCGACCCGAGCCGGCCAGGTGATGACGCTCCTGGTCTGCGTGGGCGTCTTCCTCGGCGGGCTGGTCAGCGAATACTTTCTCGGCACCGTCATCGGAGAGGACTGGAACGGCCCGGGGTGGGTTCGCTGGCTGGCGTGGCCGTTCTACGCGGCGGTTCCCAACATGCAGTTCTTCTGGCAGGCCGATGCACTGACGCAGGGCGAGGCGATCACGCTTCTCCACGTCGGCCGAGTGAGCCTCTATGCCGCCGCTGTCATCGTGGCCCTGATCAGCCTCTCGGTCATGCTGTTCCAGCAGCGTGACGTGGGCTGATGGCAGCGGCGGCCGCCGCTCGCTCGACGTCTTCCCCGCACCGAACGAGCCGGGCGGAGTTGAAGATCACCACCAGGCCACTGGCCACATGCAGAAACGCCGCGGCAACCGGGGGCAGATAGCCGGCCCCGGCCAGCGCCAGGAACACGACGATGAACAGGCCGCCGACCATCAGGTTTTGGCGAATCACGGCGATCGTCTGCCGGGAGAGATCGACGAGAAAGGGAATCCGGTCAAGGTTGCTGTTGAGCAGCGCGATGCTCGCCGAATGAATCGCCACATCGCTGCCGGCGGCCCCCATGGCGATCGAGACATCGCCTGCCGCCAGTGCTGGAGCATCGTTGACACCGTCTCCGATCACTGCCACCCTGTAGCCCCTCGTCTTGAGCGAATCGACCATCTCCAGCTTCTCGTGCGGCAGGACCTCCGCCTTGTACTCGCTGAAGTGCATCTGCTCGGCCACGCGGCGGGCCACGCTCGTTCGGTCGCCCGTCAGGATGACCAACCGCTCGATGCCCATGCGCCGCAGCCTGTCGACCGCCTCCGCTGCTCCCGGCCGGGCATTGTCTTCCAACCCAATCCAGCCGAGCAGCGTGTCGTCACGGACGACGAACAACACGCTGAGCCCGTCCGTCTCAGGACTCTCCTGAACAGCCCCGATCGCCTCGCTGACGGCAGCCGGCAGGCCGACCTCGGCCCCGCTCAGCCAGGAGCCCCGGCCCACGCGGACATCCACTCCATCCACCATCGCCATCAGGCCGCGGCCGGGCACCTCCTCGAACATCGTCGCCCGCTCCAGCGGCACGCGGGCCTGCCGAGCCATGTCGGTGACGGCCCGTGACACGGGATGGCGGCTGTCCTGAGTGACCGCGGCAGCGACTCGGAGAAGATCGGCGGGCTCCACGCCGGTCGCCGGCGCCAGCCGGCTCACCGATAGGACACCACTAGTCAGCGTTCCGGTCTTGTCGAAGACAATGGCATTGATGCCGCGGGCCGCCTCGAGCGTGGCGACGCTCTTGACCAGCACGCCCAGCCGGGCAGCGGCCGAGAGCCCCGCCACCATCGCCGTCGGTGTTGCCAGGATCAGGGCACTCGGGCAGGCCACGACGAGCATCGCAATCGCCCGGCTGAAGGCCTCGTCCGGGTCGCTCCGCAACGCGAAGAAGAGCACGACCCCGACGATCATCAGGACGGTCGGCGTGTACCAGGTCGCATACTGATCAATCAGCCGCAGGATCGGTGGTCGTGTCCGCTCGGCCTCCAGGATCAGCTCCTTGACTTTCCCGAGCAGCGTGTCGCTGCCCGCCTTGGTAACCTCGACATCGATCGCGCCGGTGAGATTGATCGTCCCGCCGAAGACATCGTCGCCGACTTCCTTGTCGGCCGGCAACGACTCGCCGGTGACGCTCGCCTGATTGACGGTGCTGGTGCCGCGGCAGACCACGCCGTCAGCAGGAATCGTGTCTCCGGGCCGGACACGAATCAGGTCACCCGGTCTGAGTGCCCCAGCCTCAACTACTTCTTCGACCGATTCGCCGCTCGCAGTGGCGGCCAGCCGGCAGGCCCCGGTGGGAGCCAGCCGCACGAGCGACTCGATGCTCGCCTCGGCACCGATGGCCGTCCGCCGCTCGAGCAAACCGGAGAGCGTCATGAACAACGCGATCGCCGCGCTCTCCTGGTAGCGGCCGGTCGCCGCTGCACCGACCACGGCCAACGCCACCAGGGCATTGAGCCCTGCAACGCCCTGCAGGAGGTCCCGCACGGCTAGCCACACCAGGGGCATTCCGAGAACGGCGGCAGCGACAGCGGCCGGGAGGGCGGCGTAGAGCGGCTTGTCCCAGACGAAACTCGCCAGCAGCGAGCAGACCAGGAGGGTCACCCCCACCAGCATGAGGACAAACGGCCACTGGAGCTGCCGATCAGCCTGGCGAGAGGCCTCGGCCGCTGCTTCGGCGGCGGCCGTCGGCACGTGCTGCGAACGCGAAGTCTCCATACCCGAGACTATAGTTCGCTGCGGTTCACCAAGCGCATAAGAATGGCCGCCCTCGCGGGCGGCCATTCCTCAAAATCCGTACTTTCCAGTAGCTTACTGGACGTTCCGCAGCCGCTTGATCCAGATCAAGTCGGAGGCTTCCTGATACATGTCGGCGTCAAGACCGTAATTATTGGTTCCATCCGGACCGTTGCCGATGAAGCCGTCGCCGACCGTCGTGTCGCCGAACGAAACAGTATCGAAAACCTTCTCGACGTGAAGGTCGGCGAACAGAACCGGAGCGAATCCCCCACCACCTTCTGCCGTTTTCGGCTGATGAAGGGGCAGGATACCGGAGAGATCGTGCACGAACTCACCCGCAGCACCACCCAGTGCCGCCGCAAATGGCACGAGCATACCGTCGGTAAAACTCTTGGTCACCCGCTCATTGGCCCGAGCGACACTGTCACCGGTGAAACTCTTCAGCGCCGCCGCAGCAGTGGCGTCGAGCAGTCCATTGGCTCCCTCGACGGCCCGGCCAGGCCCCATCCAGGCGATCCGAGCAGCCGTCGTATTGGCCTGGCTGACAATGTTCTGTGAGATCGGGCCATCGCCGTCGGCAAGTGCCCTGTTGTTCGGCGAGTAGCCATCGACAGCAGTCGGGTCACCGCGACTGAAGTGCCAGGTTGTGACGAAGTTTGTGTTGTAGCCCTCATCCCAAAGATCCTTCGCCTGGGGAGCACCGCCGAAGTGTGTCGCCCCGACGACATCGGTGGCGACGGTGGCAGCCGGCCAACGGTCATCGGCGATTCCGAACGCGATATTCGCTTGATTCGCCGCGACCGCCCCGGTGTAATCAGCAACGGTCTCGCTGACCTTGTTCCGATGGGCGGGATCCAAGCCCTTGCCGGGATTGGCAACCTTCTGCCCGATCAGGTCACCGACCCAGCCGTACTGACGAATATCGCCGTCGCGGAAGTGATCGAATGCACCCGAGGTGTAGAGTCCGTCGTGGCTCGATGCGTAGAGTTCAAAACCGCGGCCGAACGTCGAGAGATTGTTGGCGCTCGCGGAGGCGTTGGCCGAGGAACGAGCTGACGACAAAGCAGGCAGCAAGAGCGCAACAAGCGTGCCGATGATGGCGATCACGACGAGCAGTTCAACGAGCGTAAAGCCCCGCCGTGTGTGGTGGTTCCGAAACATCGTGTTTCAACTCCTGAAAAGAACTTGGAATGACCGGCAAAAACCGAATGACACGGTCTTTTGCAGGCCTTTCCGCCTGCCCCTGGCTCTCGATAATATCCGCCGGCGGGCAGATTATCAAATGTCTGGCCTGCGGCATCCTGGCCCGGCCTGCTGGCTGTCGCCTTCCTACCCTAATTATCCTTCTATTTTTCGGTCCCCACCGCATCAGACACATGGGCTCTGAACACACCCGCCTGGCATGCTCGCGGCTCTCGCTCGCCGCCCGGCCCCCTCGCCAGAAGGGCGTTGTTTGCCGGCCGGAAAGGCTCCGGGCCGGGCCTCCCCGTGGCAGCTGGGGCCGACTGTTCCCCGCTCTCCTCGCCGTCGCGATGATACCCGTCGCCCTCGGGGCCGCCGCTCGTGCCTCTGAGGCTGCCGACCGCTCTCCCCTGGAACAGGCTGCGGCCCTTCGAGCGGCGGGCCGCTATGACGAAGCGCTCGATGTCCTGCGGATCGAAAGCCGGGAGGTCAAACAGGCGGAGGGCGACGAAGCTCCTCAACTCCTCGCGATCAATGACTTGGCAGCCGAGATCCTCATCGACATGGGCCGGCTCGACAACGCCAGGAATCTTCTCGAAAAGACGATCACCGCGAGGGAGCAGGCTGCCGCTGGTGGACCGGACGAGGCGGTCGGGATCGCCCGCTCGCTCCTGAGCCTCGCCCGCTTGCAGATGGTGGAGAAACGGTTTCCCGAGGCGATCAAGGCTGCCAAGCGGTCGCTGAGCGTGGCTGACAAGGCTACCGGACCAGCGAGCGATTCCGTCGCTCGGGCACGCGCTTCGTTGGAACGCATTGCAGACTCTCTCGACAAGCTGCTGGGGCCGGCCGATCCAGCCTCCCTTGCTGCGCGACGCGAGCTGCTCACGAGCTTCATCTCACTCGGAATGACCGACGCCGCCATCGCGGTGCAGCGGCAGATCGTCTCCGGATTGAAGGCTCGTGATGGCGGTGACCCGCCCGACGTCTTGACTGCGGCCAGCGAACTTGCCGAGATGCTGGTGACAGCCGGCTTTGCAGAGCAAGCCGTCGCGACCCTCGATGAGGTTCTCTCTTCCTCCAGCGTCCCCGCGTCGCCAGAGGGCATCGAGGCCCTGCGATCACTGGCCACCGCCCAACTGGCCGCGAACCAGCTGATCCTCGCCGAAGCCACCCTTGACAGCGTTCTCGAAGCCACCGGGGCGGCCGAGGGTCCGCCCACGATTCGGTCCTCGGCGGATCGATGCCGTCGCCTGTTGGTCGACGTTCGTCGCAACAGCCTCGACGAACTGCCCGGCTGGTGGGAACCCATGCTCGCAGCCCTGCGGAAGACGCCCCCCTCTGAATCAGCCGCCGGCGTGGCAGGCCTGCTGGCGGCAGGCGACGTGGCCGCGGCGCGGGCAGACCGCGCGACGGACCTGGAACTTGCCTCGCGTGCCCTGCGCATCGCCCAGGGGGCACGGTCTCCGTCCGCCCCTGACATCGCCGCCGCAGCCTGCCATCTGGCGGCAGCCCAGCTGGCGATAAGCGATCAGGCGGCAGCTCGGAAGACTGCCGCGTCGGCCTTGGCCGCGGCGGAGAAGGCGTTGGGCCCGGGCGACGCCCACACCACCACCCTCCGCATGCTCCTGGCATCGGCGACCGCGGCTGAGGGCGACGGATCGCAGGCCACCACCCTGGCCCAAACCGCCCTGGCCCGCGGCCTGCCCAGGCCTTCCACCGACTGGGAGCGGATGGCGGTCGGCATCTATGACGACTTGGCGACCGAGACCGGCACCCCGACGCTCCGCGAGGCTTTCATCGCCGCCCGCGGTCGGCAGTTTGGTGAACAGCATCCGCACGTCGGGATGGCATGGGCGCTGTTTGGTGGCGAGCGTCTGGCAGCAGCAGACTGGCCGGCGGCTCGGGAGTATTTGACACGGGCCGTCGCCATCCAGCGGCTCACCGTCGGCAAGAACGATCCGGAAACAGCTGCCAGCATGGCCCTGCTTGCCCATGCTGAACGGGCCGCCGGCGATCTGGCGGCTGCCGAACAGACAGCGTCATCAGCAGTCGCAGCCTGGGAAGAGGCTGCCGGAGCAGACCATCCCGGCACCTTGGCCGCTCTCGACGTCCTGGTCACGACCCTGTTGCAAGCAGGAAAGTCGAATCAATCGCGGGAGCTCCTGGAGCGGCTCTGCCGCGCCGAATCCTTCGCCGACCCGGTGCGACGGGCCGGCCACCTGGTGCAACTCGCCGGACTGATCGCGACTCAGGATCGAGCGGCGGCGGAGGCTCGACTCGAAACGGCGCTCTCGCTTCCCTGCTGGAATCGCTCCAAGCCCGACGCGGCAGACCGACTGCGGCTGGCATACACGGCCGCCCGCGCGGCCCATGTCTACGGGACGCTCGGCGACCGAGCGGCCAGTGAATCAGCCCTTCGGCGGGCACGCTCCCTGGCACTGCAGGCTGCCGATCCGGCTTCCACGCTTGCGGCCGTCGACCGGCTGGCGACCACCGGTGAAGCCTCGCGACCGTGACGGTCGCTGCCTGCCGGCTGGACCGGAGGCCGGGCCTGCTGCAGCCCGGGCCGAGGGCTCAGAACGATGCCCCTGACGGGTCGGTCTGATCGATTCCCCTGCGGAGCCGACGAGCCGCGGCATCCGCCGCGTCCGACCGCGGAATCGATCGCTCCAGAGCCGCGATCTGCCGCGCGATTCGGGCCTTCAGTTGCTGCTGTTTCACGGCGAGCGGATGGCCTTCGGCAACGGGTTGTCGACCGGCCTGCGTGAGCAGGCTGGATGCTTCGAGAGCCGCCTCCCGGGCCGCATCGGCGACCGCATCGGCAAGGTATCGCTCGGACTCGGCGACGGCGACCTCGGCAGCAGCCAGCAGCGGCGGCAACCGATCGACCCGGCGCTCATCCGCCGGACGCTTGCGGAGAGTTGCGATTTCGTTCTGCAGATCGAGCACGTTCTGGAGATTCTTCCGGGCCGCGACGAGGTTGCCCGCCTCTAAAAGGGTGATTCCCTCGTGCAGCGACAGCTCCGCTTGGAGCGTCGCCGCCTCGATCCGCTGCTCAGCCTTCAGC
>CALGAS010000356.1 GCA_937959175.1 uncultured bacterium
CCCGGGCGGCGACCGTCTCGCAGGACACCTTGATGCTCGTGATCGAGGGAGTCGCGTCGGCGGCAATCGCCGTGTCGTCGACACCGACGACCAAGGCCTCGCTGCCGATGGCGAGCCCCAGGGTCTGGCACCGCATCACGACAGCACGCGCGATCGCATCGTTCAGGCAGAGAATCCCCACCGGCCTGGGGAGCGTGGTGAGCAGGTCGGTGAGCCGCTGGTCGCCGGCGAGCGTTGCCTCGTCGTCGACGCCTCCCAGGATGAGCGTGTCAACCTCGTAGCTCGCGGCCGCGCGACCCCGCGCGGCCAAGACCCGCACCATCGCCTCGGCGCGGAGGCGAGGCCCCTTGCACCGCATGCTCCCGACATGCAGGAACGAGGCGGCCGTCATCGCCATGAGGTGGTCCACGGCCAGCCGGGCGATTGAATCGGGATCGATGAACACCGCCGGGAGACTGGGATCGATCAGGTCCATGCGGACCGACACCGCCGGCACGCCGCTGCGGCCGATCCAGCCGATGATCTCGTCGGCAGGGCCGTCGTAGCCCAAGCAGAGCACGACTCCGTGCACCCGATCCCGCCAGGCAGGCAGATCGGTCGGCTCGAACCGCGGCATTTCAGCCGACTGGCGGAGATCCAAGACCGTGACATTTCGGTGCACTGCCGCGTAGGCCAGCATCCCGTTGAGATACCGGCCGGTGACGGGAGTGCGGATGCTTCCCAGCAATCCGATTGTGACCGACTGAGCACGTGACACGGTTGACGGCAGACGGAAGGAACGCGAAGACCATGACCGCCCCGGATGCGTTCCGGAGCCGCCTACCCTTTGGACGGTAGCAAAGCCCGGGCCGTCAGTCATGCATTGGGCACCGATGCCGGACGTCCCTGGGCTCCTGGACGGTCCGCGCCGTGCGCGGATCACCGGCGACCGGCGGGAAACCCGAAAAAATCGCTGGGAAACAGCCGCTCAGGACACTCGCTCGCATGATTGGTATTCTCCTCACACCACAACCCTTGGCAAAGCTTACCCCCGGCCCGCACCTGACGGGCCAGACTGTTGGAGCACGCCAGATGATTCGCCCCCGCTTGACTCCCTGCATTGGCACAATCCATCGCCTCATGCTCGCCGCCGTATCGGCCGTCATCCTGACGGCTCAAGCGTTTGCAGCCGAGCCGCCCGCTGACCCGCCGGCCGCGACGACCACCACCGACGCCGACGTCTCCCCCGACCACCTCAAGTTTCTCGTCAAGCCACTTACCAAAGAAGAACTCGCCGTCGAGGCCGCCGCCTGGCGGGATGTGCTCAAGGCGAAGGTGTCGGAGATCAGCCGGCTGCAGTTCGAGGCCAAGCAGGCGGCCAAGGCGGTTGCCGAGGGGGCCAAAGAGGCGGCACCGGCCGACACGACCGCGCTCAACAAGCTGCAGGAGGAGCGGACCTTGCTCGTCGACCGGCTGCGGGCGGTCCTCGATGAATGGGAGAAGAAGGGGGGCGATCCTGCCGAATATCGGGCCTACTCCTCAGCGGTCAGCGGACTCGATGTCGACGTCTCCGACGCCAGCGCCACGCTCAAGGTGCTCCAGGGCTGGCTCTTTTCGGAGCAGGGCGGCCTCCGCTGGGCCTGGAACATCATCAAGTTCGTCGCGATCTTCGCCGCCTTCTGGGTTCTCTCCCGGATTCTCGCCGGCCTGGTCGGCAAGGCCGTCAGCCGGATCCGCGGCGCCTCCTCGCTCCTGAAGACGTTTCTGATCAACTTCGTCCGGCAGGCGACGCTTGCGATCGGGACGATCGTGGCTCTGGCGGCCCTCGAGGTGAACATCAGCCCGCTGCTGGCCCTGATCGGCGGGGCGGCCTTCGTCGTCGGCCTGGCCCTCCAGGGCACTCTCTCCAACTTCGCCCAGGGTCTGATCATCCTCGCCTACCAGCCGTTTGACGTTGGCGATGCGATCGATGCGGGGGGTGTCAACGGGGTGGTCGAGTCGATGAACATGCTCTCGACCACGATCCGCACCTTCGACAACAAGATCGTGATCGTGCCCAACGGCAAGATCGGGGGCGACACGATCACCAACGCGACCGCCACCGAGACCCGGCGGGTCGACCTCGTCTTCGGGATCGGGTATTCCGACGACATCGACAAGGCCGAGGCCGTCCTCACGAAGCTCGTCACCGAGCACCCGCTCGTGCTCGCCGACCCCGCCCCGGTGGTCAAGCTCAACGAACTGGCCGACTCGTCGGTCAACTTCGTCGTCCGCCCCTGGACAAAGACGGGCGACTACTGGACCGTCTATTGGGACCTGGTCAAAGGCGTCAAGCAGGCCTTCGACCGGGAGGGAATCTCGATCCCGTTCCCGCAGCAGGATGTCCACATCCACCAGGCGTAAGCCGGGGGCGGGGGGCTTTTATTGCCTCATCACGCATAAGGAATACGGGTTCGCGAGGGGTGGCCGGTGCCATCTCGCCGGACGCTCGCTCAGGCCATCCAGGCCTTCGCTCGCTCGCGGGAAACCTCGCTTTCGCCATCCTGGCTGCGCTCGGTTTCCCAACGCCGGCTCGA
>CALGAS010000357.1 GCA_937959175.1 uncultured bacterium
CGTTCAGCAGCGACTTCTGGGCCAGCGCGCGGGGCAGCGTCGCCACCAGGGCTGCCAGTCGGTCGTTGTCACCAAAACTGGTGCGGAGTTCCTCGACGCTGACCGTGTCATTCTCGTTGATCACCGGAATCGAGCCGTAATCGAGGAGGGCTCGGAGGGTGTTGCGAATGTTGAGATAGCGAGTCCGATGCTGGAGATCGTCGGCCACCAGCAGGACCTGTGCCACATGCCGGCCCTGCCGCCCAAGCGCCCGTTCCCAGGCTTCGGTCAGGCAGCTCTGACCAAGGGCCGCCACCGCCTGAAGGTGGGCAAGTTCGGCAGGCCGCCGGCCGAGCCCGATCCGTCCCATGCCGGCCGCGACGGCGCCGGAACTGACCAGCACGACCTGCCGACCCTCGCGGCAGATGGCATCGATCTGCCGGCCGAGCAGTTCGATGCGTCCCGCATCAAGGAGACCATCTTCGCCGGTGAGCACCCGGGAGCCGACCTTGACGACAAGCAGGCGGGCGGAGGCCACAATGGGGTGTCGGGGGGGCTCAGTCATTGGCCGAGGCAGAGGCCTCCGGGGCGGGGCAGGACAAGGCCTGTATGGTATCCAGGCCCCGACGCAAGCGATACACTGAGCGGCAGCAGGCGTCACGGCCGCCGTTTCCGCCGCCGTTGGGGCCGCCCGGTGGCCCCCGAGCCAAAGCCGAAAAGAGAGCGATGAGCGACCTGCGACACGAGTGCGGCCTGGCGGCCATCTACCACCTGCCCGCCGCCGACACGAGCCCCCTCTGCCCGGGGCAGGATCAGGAGCAGGCCTCCCGACTGATGCCGAGGATGCTTCTCGACATTCAGAACCGGGGCCAGCTTTCGGCCGGGATGACCGCCTGGCATCCCCATCGCAGCCAGTTGCTGGCCACCTACAAGGATGTGGGCGGCGTCAGCGAGGTGTTTCGGATGAGCCACCGTGGCAAATACGAGAGTCTGATGGAACAGCATGCCGGGCGGGCCGCCATCGGGCATGTCCGGTATGCCACCTGCGGTGCCGAAGACCGGGGCTACGCCCAGCCCCTCGAGCGGCCCCACATCCAGAAGCGAAAGTGGTTCGCCTTCGGCTTCAATGGGCAACTGGCCAACTATCCCGAGCTGCGGGCCGAGATTCTCGCCACTGACGACGCTCACCTCGCCCGCGACAACGACACCGAGGTGATCCTGCACGCCATCGGCCGGGAACTCTCCGGAACTGCCGATCCGAGCCCGGCGGAGATGTTGGCCGCCATCGCCCGCCGCTTCGACGGGGCCTGGAATCTGGCGATGCTCGATGCCTGCGGCCGGCTGATCGTGGCCCGCGATCCGCTCGGCATCCGGCCGCTGGAGTACGCCCGGCTGGGGCCGCTGGTGGCCGCCTGCAGCGAGAGCGTGGCGCTGCTCAACCTCGGCTTTCCGGCCGAGTCGATCCGATCGCTCGAGCCCGGGACGGCCCTGGTCGTCGAGGGCGACCAGCTGCGGATCGAGCGGTTTGCCGAGGCCCCGAATCGGGCCCGCTGCTTCTTCGAATGGGTCTATTTCGCCAACGTGGCCAGCACGATGGACGAGCGGAGCGTCTATCTCTCCCGCAAGCGGCTCGGCGAAGAACTCGCCGAGCTGGAAACGGTGCCGGTCGACCGGGATACCGTCGTTGTGCCCGTTCCCGACACCAGCAAAGCCGCCGCTGACGCCATGGCCTACCGCCTGGCGATTCCGTCGGTGGAGGGTCTGATCCGCAATCGCTACACCGGCCGAACCTTCATCGACGGCGCGGCCGGCCGGCGGCAGAAGGCGGAGACCAAATACACGCCCCTCCGGGAGGTGCTCGAGGGGAAGCGGGTCTTCCTCGTCGAAGACTCGATCGTCCGGAGCACGACGATGCGAGTGTTGTTGGGCAGGATGCGATCGCTGGGTCGGGCTCGAGAAATCCATGTTCGCGTCGCCTGCCCCCCGATCGTGGCGCCCTGCTTCTACGGGATCGACATGTCGACGATCGACGAACTCTTTGCGCCCGAGTTCCTCGCCGGCGGCCCGCTCACCGAGGAGGCCCAGGCGCGGATGGCAGCCCAGCTGGGAGCCGACTCGCTGCGGTATCTGCCGGTCGAGTCAGTGGCCCGGTCGATCGGTTTCGAGGCCGACGAGCTCTGCCAGGCCTGTCTCACTGGCCGCTATCCGACACCGGCGGGGGAGCGGCTCTATCAGATTGCGCTGGCACAGTCGGAGTCGGGCCAGCGGACGGCTCGGACGTACGAGCCGGCGACGCCGTGACCCGGCGGGGCGGGGCCGCGTTCGTCAGCCGCTCGAGGGCCGCCCGCCAGACCGGCAGGCCGGCCAGCCTTGTGCGACGTTCGAAGTGGGTTCGGTAGTCGAGGTCATGCCGCGGCTCGGAAGCCGCCTCCTCGCTCGGAGCGGCAAACAGGCCTGTCCGCGCGGCTGCCGCGAGGGCTTCCTCGAAATACTCTTCCACGTCGGTCCAGATATGGAGCAGGCTGCCGGTGGTCAGGACACGTCCCGCCTGGGCGAGGAAGCCTTCCGAGAGCACCCGCCGCTTCCGGTGGCGGGCCTTCCACCAGGGGTCGGGAAAGTAGACATGCATGCCGGCCAGGCAGGCGTCGGGCAGCAGCGAGCCGACGATGAAGCCGGCGTCACCGCGGATCATGCGGGCGTTGCGGGCTGCGGCGGCGGCCAGTTTGCCGGCGGTGAGCCGGGCGTAGCCGTGGGCGATCTCGATGCCGAGAAAGTTGCGGCCGGCCGCCGCGGCGGCGGCCGACGTCAGAAAGAGCCCCTTGCCGCTGCCCACCTCGAGTTCGACGGGCCCCAGCTCCGGAAACGCCGTGCGGGGATCGAAGGGCTCGGGCAGCTCTTCCTGGGCCAGGAGGTGAAACGAAAGATCGAGCCCGGGATCCGGTCGGCGGGGAGGGCGGCGAGGCATCAGCCGCTCACGTCGTCACGCCGTCGCTCGCCGCATCGGCAGCGGGAGCCAGCAGGTCGGCGGGCAGCGGCACGCCCTTGATCAGGCCGTCGACCACGATGTTGTCGTTGACGAGTCCCTGGAAACGGCAGACGATCATCGCTCGCCGCCTGACGCGGATCCGCTCGACTGCGATTACCAGCCGATCGCCGGGAACCACCGGCTCTCGGAAGCGAACCTCTTCGAGCCCGCCGAAGCCGACCACTTCGGCATCGAGAAGGTTGTATTTCTGGCTGAAGTAGCTGGAGAGCTGCGCCGCCGCCTCGCACATCATGACGCCCGGCATCAGTGGCACCTTGGGAAAGTGCCCGCGGACCCAGAACTCGTCGTGGGTCACGTTCTTGTAGCCGACGCAGCGGGCCCGGGCTTCGTCCTCATGGACAATCGCCGTCAACTGCTCCATCTCGAACCGCTGCTTGTTCCAGCGACGGATTTCATGAATGTCGGCGATGACCTGGTCGAGATCGTACTCGTCCGGGTTGATGATGTAATCGCGGGGGGCCACGGCGACGGTTCTCGCGGGTGACGGGGGGCCAATCAGGTGCGGATGTGCTTCCGCTTCATCTTGCGGGCCTTGCTGTTGGCCGGCCTGGCTCCGTGGTTGGCTTTCTTGAGGTTGCGGTGGGGCTTGGCCATGACGGTCTCCAGAAAAGGGGCAGGCAACTGCCTGAGCCCCATATTTGTACCACGCTCCTGGTCGCCTCGCCATGGCCAGCTGAACGCTCAGCCGCGGTGCTCGGCGGCAACGGCCTCCCGCACGCTCGTGCGGATGATCTCGAAGAGGCTCGCCGTGAGAAAACCGAGCAGGCCACCGAGCACGGCCGAGGAAGCTCCGCCGAGCACGGCCCCGGCCGGCGAGGCGGCCGCCAGCCGGATCAGGGTCAGACCACCGGCGACCCCCCCGGCTGCCGCCCCGACGCCGGTGGCCACCGGGACGAGCCGGCTTAGCGGCGTCCGCTGCTCCAGGTGACTCGGCGGGTTGGCGGGGAGTCGGGGGGGCGGACGGGGCACCCGCTCCAGCCGACTGTCGGCTGAATCCCGCAACTTCGTGCCAATGGCGTTGCCCGCCACATGCATCGCGACGCTTGCCGCCAGAACGACCACCGCGAGCCAGCCGGCGATCCCAAGCCAGTTGATCGCCCCGCAGGCGACCGCCAGGGCGATAGCGAGCCAGGCGTAGGTGGAACGTCGCATGAAAAACTCCCGCCTGTAGTATAGGCGGCCGGCCGGCGGGGGGCCGCCGGCTCACCAGCGCATCTCGGCGGCGTCGGCGGTGTAGATCGGCAGCAGACGGTAGTAGACCTCGAGGGTCAGGATGGCCAGAGCGGTGTGGCCTAGGCGGCCTCCGGGAGCCGTGTCTGGGTCGGCAAAGGACCAGCTGCCGGCCTCGTGACCGATTCGCTCCTGCCGGGCGACCAGGTGATCGCGATTCTGCTTGTTCCAGCGGTCCCAGAGGGCGTGCTGGCGGAGAAGGAGGGCCTGGGACAGGTAGAAGTTTTTGTAGACGGCCTCTCGGTCGGGGCCCCGTTTGGCAAGCCTTGCGATGCCACGGTCGAGAGTCGCCTTGTCCGGCCAGGTCGTGTAGATCCGGCAGAGCAAGCCGATCGCCGACGTGCAGGGGCGGTCCTGGGGTGAGAGGTACCCGTAGCCCTCGCCATCCCGCACCTGCACGCGGTCGAGGAACCGGCAGGCGCCGTCGATGGTGGGGGAGGGGACGGCAACTCCGGCAAAGGCCGCGCTCTTGAGGGCCGCCAGCTGCCAGGCGGTAACGGTTGTGTCGCCGGCCTGACCGGGGAGGTACCGCCAGCCTCCGCCGTGGAGATCCTGCGAGGTCTCGATGAATCGGACGGCGTCTCGGACGTACGGCACGAGCATCCGGTCGCTGGTCATGCCCAAGGCTTCGGCCAGGGCGAGCGTGGCCACCCCATGGCCATACATCGTGCCCTCCGAGAGATCACCGCCGCGGGGCGTGGCCTGGAGCCGGCTCATCAGGTAATAGATGCCGCGGGTGACAGTCTCCCGATGGGTTCCCTCTTCGTGGGTGTGGCCGGCACCGAGAAACGGGAGGAGGGCGATGCCGGTGGCAGCCGTCGTGCTGGTCACCGTGCCGGGTTGTCGGCAGGCCCCGTCGCAGCGGCAGCCGGAAAGATCAAACCGCCACGATCCGTCGGGGGCCTGATGGCGGGCCAGCCAGGCCAGCCCGCCGGCGACGGCCGCCTCGCTGGCCGCCGAGCCGCCATTGTTCGCCAGCCCGCGGCTTCGCCCTTCGCCTCGCCGGCCGGCGAAGGCAGCCGGGCCGCTCAGGCTGCCGGCCGGGGGATGCGTCGCCGGTGCGACGGTGGGATCGGAAGGGGCGGCCGATGCCGTGGCGTGCCCCGCTTCGTCAGCGACGTTCGCTGCCGCCGGTGCGGTGGCGGCAACGGCTGCCGGCTGGGATCCCGCTCGGGCTCGGCGAGGCTGAGCTGGGTCATCT
>CALGAS010000358.1 GCA_937959175.1 uncultured bacterium
GGCCGAGCAACACCGCGGTCGCCAGGCCGCGATCGGTCCGCGATGCCTGGCTGGTAGCCACGCCGCGAATGGTGACGCCTCCGTCGGCATCGGCCTCGATCCACGTCCGGATCGGTTCTCCGGCGGTGGCCTGCCACGCGGCATACCAGGCCTGTTCGCCTTCGGGCTGACCCCCGCCCGAGCGGCTGGCGGCGAAGGCGGCAAGACGGCCCCGCCACCGCTGCGGCGCCGCCCGCACCGCCGCGGCCAGAGCCTCGTCGAGTCCCTGCCGCGCGTCCTTGCAGCGGCTCAGATAGGCCTCGCGATCGAGCGGACGAGCCGGTTCGGAGACCCGGATGGCAAGACTGGAAGGGGTCTCGAGCGACCAGAACACCGGCCCGGCAGGCATCCCGAGAAGCCTCGGCGGCTCCAGCCGGATCGGGCCACCGGCCGCGAATCGATCGGCCACCTGGCCGGCGAATACGACCAGGAGCGAGCGGGGCCAGCCGGTATCGTGGAGCCGGAGCTGCCAGGCGTTGCCGCCCTGCGGCTCGGCTGTCACATCCCGCCCGTCGACACGGACATCGAACAGCCGCAGCCCTGCCGGCAGCCGGATCGTGACCTGGGGCTCGGACGCGATCAGGTCAAACCTCGCCAGGCCCCAGGCCCGACCCATGCCATCGATCGCCAGATCGACCGTGGTGAGCGGCCCGACCGAGCGGTCGGTGACGGTCGCGACGGCGGCGTCCTCCTCTGAGCTCCCCGGCGACGGCGACGGCAGCGCACCAGAGCGTTCGTAGCGGGGTCCCTCCTCATCCGGGCCGATCACCACCCGCGGTTCGGCAGGCTCGGCGGCCGTCGGGGCGTTCGGGATGACCAAGAGCGACCCCAGCTCATCGTCCACCCGCCAGGTGATCTCCAGCGGGTGGGCAGCCAAGCCGACCCGGGCCACCGGCAGACGCCCCTGCCGCGCCGCCGCCACCGGGAGCACGGCATCGAGCTGGAAGTCATATCGGCCAGGCTCCGGCCGCTGCACCACGACGACGACCTGATCTGCCGCCGGCCGCGACCAGACGATCTCGATCCGCTCGTCCGCCGCCCGCTCGTCGCCCTGCCGGCCGAGCCTGACATCGTCGATGACCGCCGCGGGCGGCACCGTCACGGGGATTCGCCAGAGCGGCTGCTCGCCGGCATCGATCCGCGAGCGAAGCTCCATGGCGACACGGTCGTCTCGGAAGGCGAGCTCGAGTGTTCCGTTGACCCGCGGCTGCCGCACCCGCCGGTGAACCGCGATCCGCGGCCGCAGGGTTGCCGAACCATCCAGGGCGGGAGCGACCGCGTCGTTTCGCCAGACCGCCGCGGTGGCAGCCCCATCCTCCGCTCGGGGCCGCACCAGCGACACGCCGGGGGGCAGTTCGGGGGAGGCCTCGAGGTCGGCAGCCGGCCTGAGCCGCACGGTTCGCACGTCGTTGGCAACATCCTCCAGCCAGGCCCATGGTGCGTCGAAGACACCGACCGGGTCGGCGAGGGGAAGTCGAAAACTGACCGTCAGCCGCCGCTGGCCCGGCCGAGGATCGGTGACGGCGAGGAGGTAGCGTCCGCCGCCGAGCGGGCTGAGCGTGGCGGCAGTGTCGCCGCCGAAAACTGGTTCGAGCGTCGGATCGGCCCGCAGCGTGAAGCGTCGCGGGATCACCCCCTCGCCCCCGACATCATACGTGGCGGTCAGCCGACATTCGTTCTCGAGCCAGTCGATGTCGTTGAAGCTCACCGCTGCCGGCGCGGTCGCCAGCAGCTCGACCTCGGGATCGATCGGCCGGACGAGTCGCACGGCATCAGCCCCCGAGACGTCGAACCACCCGTCCGCCTCGGCAGCCGGCAGCCATGGGCCGCCCTGCTCCCGCCGGTCGCACTGCCACGCCGTCGCCAGGGAGGCGTTCGCGGCGAGCCCCAGCCGCCCCTCCGTAGCCGGCGGCACGGCAACGGTGAAGACCTCGATCCCACCCTCCCGCCGGCGGGCGGGAACGACCGCCAGTTCGACTCGGTACCGGCCTGCCACCGCGGCGACCAGCCGGCCGCTGGTGCGGTCGTCATCGACGGTGAGCGTCACGCCCGGCGGCGGCTCGGCCGGGATCTGCCAGCGACCGCCGACCCCCTGCTGATCGAGTGTCAGCGTGCCGCCACGATCGGCTTCGAGGTCGAGCAGCATCCGCCACCCCGCCGCATCGAAGTCGGCAGTCAGCTCGGCGCTGAGAATCCTGACGGAGGCGGTTGCCTGAGTGGCTGCAAGGCGACGGAAGAGAGCCTCCGGTACCAGGGCCGTCCCTCCTTCACCCGCGTCAGTCACATACACCCGGACCGGTTCGGACTCGGCGGCGATCGCCGTTGTCGGAACCAGCGTGATCAATCCGGCCAGCACCGCCGCCGCCCGGGCCTGCGGCGTGGCGACGCGGCGACCGGCCGCCCAGCTCCCGATCAGACACCCCCAGAGCACGGCCCGGGCCAGCGTGTCCCAGGGGGCGATCGTCCAGAGGGTCAGCAGGGCGGAAGCGGCGCAGGCAAGCAGGGCCGCGAGGCCGCTGCGGCGGCCCAGCAGCAGGGCGGCAAGGAACCCGCCGCAGCCCGCGAGTGTGGCCAGCGAGATGACGATTCGCCGACGCACCACGACCAGGCCGCGTGCGGGCGCCAGGCCATCAGCCACGTCAAGGCTGCGAAACCCGAGCTGCGCTGGAACGGCCGCCGCCGGTGACGACCCCGCGAGGAAGAGCCGGTCGGCCCAGCCGCGGTCCGACTCGGTGGCCAGTGGCATCGCGGGCACGAGTTCCGGCGGCAGCAGCAGGCTCACCTTCCTCTCCAAGACCGGCATGTCGATCGCGGCAACGATCGCACCGATCGACCACCAGCCGAACCGCGCATCCCGCCGCCCCGCCCCCTCGATGACCAGGGTGAGCCGCTCTCGCACGGGGGGCAAGGGCACGGTCAGGCCGCTGGCTCCCGCGTCGGATTCGATCCCGGAGACGGGCTGGCCGTCCACCAGCACCCGCTCGATCTGCAGGCCCGGCGGGAGCGTCATCATCGCCGTCGACCGCCCCTGGTTCTGGATGTCGAACGTCGTCTGCCACTCGATATCGCCCGACGCATGACACCAGCACTCGGTCATCTGTCGCCAGGCCCAGGCTCCGGCCGCCTCGGTCAGGGCCCGCGGCCGCAGCTCCGCGACCGCCCCCCCGTCGCGAAAGTCCTCCGGCGGACCGTATGACAGTTCGATCAAGTCGGGGGCGGCATCCGACAGGGGAGGGACTTCTCGCAGCCGGCGGTTGACCAGCCGTGGCCGCCGGCCGGCCTCGCCCCGCAGCCGGATCGTGCCGCCGGGTCGTTCAGCCGCCTCGACCCAGGCCAGGGGCAGGGGCAGGGGCGACGCGAGGGGCACGGTTCGCGTGGCCGTAAAGGAGACGGTCGCCGCCGTGGCCGGTCGCATTTCCACAAGCCACGACTCGGCCACGGCCCGCTCCGACCGCAACTCTCCCTGGGCCGCCTCGCCGGGGGGAAGCGGCTGGGCTGCCAACGACCCGCCGGCCGGCGTGATCAGCGACCAATCCAGGCCCGCCTCCATCGGCTCTGAGAAATGCACGACCACCGTGTCAAGTTCGCCGGCGACGGGCCGGCAGGTGAATCGAAACGACTCGGCGAGACGATCTTCGCGGCCGACAAGATCGACGCTGACGTCGGCCTCGACTGGTGGTCGACGGCGGACAAGCCGCGCTCGCAGGTCGGCAGCTCGCGGTCCGGCTGGAACCCGCGCTCGAGGCGTCACCGGCCCGGCCAGGGCGGCCAGCCGGTTCGGCAGCCGGGCAAGGCCGAGGTTGCCCCGGGTCGCGTCCAGCACGGCGGTCGGCCCAACCTGGAGTTCGAGCATCGCCGTCTCCCGAGGAAACCGCACCATGTCCATCTCGGCGATTGCAAACTCGCCGCCAAGCGGAACGCCCGCCCGATGTCCTGTGATCCTGAGCCCCGTGTGCCGGCCGGGCGTAGCGGCTTCAACCAGCCCGATCCTGAGTTCACTGCCCCGCCGCGAGCGGACCACCCGCCATTCCAGCGGCCGGGCGGCCGCCGCCGACCCGCCCTCGTCACCGGCCGCGGTCCAGTCGACCGGCTCGACCGAGTCGATGAACCAGCCGGCCGCCACGTCCGCCGTCACACTGAAGACCCGGCCGGAGACCACCCCGATGTCGATCGCAGCCCGGCCCAGGACCGTGCCAGGTGCGATGTCGACCGCGGTCACGCGGGCGATCTCAGGCCTCGCCACGCGGTCGGCGAGCACCACGCTGACGTCCGCCGTGGGAGTCTGGTGCTCGAGATAGTAAACCGCGGGCCGGATCCCGGCCGCCGGCGTCGGATCGGTCGCTTTCGGCAGCGGCCACCGATCACCGACCGCCGCCGAGACCACCAGGCACTGCTCGGGCTCCAGCCGTTCGACCGCGGCCGTGGGATCGACGCGGAGCCGCGTTCCGCAGCCAGCCCAGCGTGCGAGCGTGGGCCGGAATGATGGCACCACCGTCGACACCCGGGGCGGGATCGCTCCGAGGCCGTGGATCTCGAGCGGCTGCGACGATCCGATGAGGTGCGGCGGCGGGACGATCGTCACGCGGCCGGCGGCGACCTCCCAGCCGACCTCCCGCCGGCCCGAGCCTGTGCCAGACGACACGCCGACGACCTGCATGCTCCCGGTGATGTCCAAGGCAAAGGGGGCGGGCGTCCAGGCGGCGGTCGGTTCGACCCGGGCCACCACCTCGGCCTGCTGGCCGACGACCGCCACGGCATTCCAAACGATCAGCGGCGGGGGGAGGCTGCTGCCATCACGAATGAAAAGTGGCAGCGTCGTCACAGCTGCCGTCGGCCCGCGGCTGATCCGCCAGCCGCCAGACTCGTTGGCCGCCCGTTCAACGACGGCGACAGCGGCGGTCGTTCCAACCGGAACGGGCCGGCCGTCGGCCGGGAGTGTCAGTTCCAGATGAGTCCCCAGGGCCGGCAGCAGCGGGATCGCCAGCAGCGGACCGGCTGCCGAGGCCTGCGGTACCTGGAGGTGGCAGCGATAAATCCCCGGGCTGGTCGTTCGGATCGCAAGCCCGCCGTCCCGCCGCCGCACAGCCATCGTCTCGCCGGTACCTTCCGGTGTTCGGATCAGACAGCGGCCGGCGGTGACTCGGCCGAGCGGCATCTCCGCGGGCAGCCATCCGGCCGACGGCGGCACTTCAAACTCGAGACTCCCGACCAGGCTGCCGTCTGGCTGGCGGCGGAACTCGTAGTGGGCCCACGAGGCCACCGGCAGCCTCGGACGGGTGGCCGCGACACTCGGCCCCTTGATCGCCTCGTCAAAATCAGCCAGCGGCATCGGTACGTAGCGACCCGCCGCCAGGGGCACTTCCTGCATCGCGGCGGCCGGCACATGAACGCGAACAAAGCCAGGGTCGGCTTCTGCATGGCTGCTGCCGTCCCCCGATCCGGCATCGCGGAGAGACGAGTCGGCTGCCGCTCCCGGCGTCGGAGCGATCATCGGACGGGGATCGACCGCCGCCGCCGGCCATCCGCCCAGCACGATGGCGGCCCCGACGGCGGCTCCCGCAGCGAGCGCCCAGGACGGCTGCCGCACGGTCGCGGTCATGACGCGTCCCTTCCTGCAGTCGCCGTCGATCCGGGCGGGTTCGAGCCGGCCACGATCAGCGATACCGTCGGAGCGGCCGTCCTCGTCAGCGAACTGGCCGAACCACCCTCGGCCGGCCGGTCGGGGGCCGGGCGGGTCGCCGTGAGACGCTGAAGCACGGCGGCCAGGCCCACCAGCACCACGCCCGGCACAGCGGCCTGGCCAACCAGCGGAACAAGCGACGGATAGGCGGCCGCCGCGAGGCCGAGGCCCGTCAGCGTGCCGATGGCGACGCCCGGTCGCTGCCAGGCGGCCGTCGAGAGAAGCCACAGCCCGGTGGCCAACACCAGCCCCGAGACGGCCAGCACGATGCACCAGGTCGGCACGACCCAGGCAACGCCTCCTCCGGGCCGGCCAATCCCGGTATAGACGGCTCGTTTCTGACGGGCCGGCCACTCGCCACCGATCGCATCGATCTCCTCCCGGCCGAGCGACGCGTCGATCCAGGCGGCCAGTTCCGTCGAGGAAACGACCGCCTGCCGCTCCCAGCCGAGACCCATCCAGTTCCAGGTCTGCTGGCTCGTCCAACTGGCGGGGAGGCCCATCACATGGTCCTCAGGGAGAACCGCGACGTCCCAAACGAACCGCCGCTCGAGCACATCGTCTGCGAACGCTGCAGCCTCCAGCGGCAGCGGCCACGGCAGTCCGAGCCCCGCCCAGCGGCCGCCCCAAGGGGCCATCGTCCTGACCTCGACGAGCCGACGTCCTATCCCGTCCGCCAGCGGAACCACAAACCAGCCGTCGCCGCGGGATCGCGGAATGATCCGCTCGCCATCAACCCGCATGTCGAGCGAGGCCGCGGCCGTCGCTTCCGGCAGCCTGATTTCGAGTTCCGCAGCGGCGGGCGTTACCACGTAGCAGGCCGTGTCCTCCCTGCGATCGGGAAACAGCCTCGTCCGGAGCCAGGTCGCTTCGATCACCGTCATGCCGACCGCCTCACGGCCCCGAACCGACACGGCCAATGGCAGGCTGTACCGTGGTCTGCCCACCGACCAGAGCCGGCCCTCCATCGCCGGGCCGGCAACTTCCGGCCGCCATGCCCCGTCGCGAACCACGACCGACAACGCCGGGGAGTCCGCGATCCTCACCGTCTGCCGGATCGCATCGGCGGCGATCGGCAAGAGGAGAGGAATATCGATGGCCGCCGTCGCTTCGGGGGGAATCTCCGGCATGGCCACCCGATACCCGACATCCAACGCGCCCCGTCCGAGCAGTGGCTCCCGCAGGACCGCCTGAATCCGCACCAGGGGCCCGCCTTCGCCGTCGGCGTCATCGCGGGCGTCGATCTCGACGGCGTCGAGCAACTCGCCGTCCTGCCGGATCTCCAACGTGCCCGAGGCGGCCACCGCAGCGGGAACATCCAGCTCGATCACTTCCAGGGGCAGATGGAGCACGTCGAGTCGGAGGCTCTCGCCGATGGTGACCTCCCGCTCATCGAGGATCACCTCGGCTCCGCTGACCACCTCGACCCGCTGCGGGAGAAACCGGCGGCTGGCGGTGAAGCGGCCTTCGGCACCGTCGAGCCGGTAGACGAGGGGAATGCGATCGGAATCCTCGGCCCCCAAGGCCGAGGACGTCTGGCGAATCAAGCCGCTGCTGGCCTTGGCATCGGGCACCAGCTCGATGTTGCTGTCCGAGGTGACGACCACCGCCGCCGGGCCGACCAGGTCGGCCCGCGGCACCGGCATCGTCCATGAGACGGTCGCGGCGTCGGGAGCGATCTGGCTGGCCGCTTCGATCTCCACCACGGCCTCGCCGGCCAGCGGCTGCACGAAGGGAATCACGACTCGTGATCCGTCGACCACGACGGCGGCGGCATCGACGATCCCGGCCGGACCGACGTCACCGAGCGTCCAGGCCGGGTCGATCGCCAGGGAGATGCTGCCGACGGCCGCGCCGCGGGCGGCAACTCGCAGCCGCACCTCGAGTCCGACGCGGCCGGCCGAGACGTCGTAGCGATATTCCGGCTCCACGACGACGCGGCTCCGCCGCGGCCGAATCCGCAGCGGGAGCGAGGCCGGCAGCGCGTCATAGGCGAAGGCGGCCACGAGCCCTGCCGCCGGCTCGCCGGCCGGAGGATCGACCCGGCGAATCCCGGGGCTGTCCTCCCAGGTCGCCTGCCAGTCGCCGTCAACCGCCAGGACGACCCTCCCCCGCTGCCGCCAGGGCTCGAAGCCGGCGACCGCAAAGCCCAGGGGATCGACGGGCGAGCCGCCGGAGGGATCGACGGGCTGCTCGCATGCAAGCTCGACCGTGGCCGATC
>CALGAS010000359.1 GCA_937959175.1 uncultured bacterium
TCGAGGGCGGCGCTATTGCGGGCCAACTATGGGGGATCGAGCACCACCATGCCGAATCGCTCGCCCGCGGTCGCCAAGGCGTCGAGCTTCTCGAAGGCGTCGGCGGTCTCGACGGTGATGCCAGTGGCGCTATTGAGAGCGGCGTTGGCCTCGACCAGGGCGGTCGCCTTGCTGCTGGTGTCGACCGCCAGGACGCTGGCCGCCCCGCCGACGAGGCTCGCGGCCAGGGCGAAGCCGCCGGAGTAGCAGAACATGTCGAGCACCCGGCGGCCGCGGGCATAGGCGGCGGCGGCGCGGCGGTTGTCACGCTGGTCGAGGTAGAAGCCGGTCTTCTGGCCTTCGGTCAGGTCGATCCCAAACGTCAGCCCCGCCTCCTCCACAAAGACCGGCCCCTCGGGGGCGGTGCCCCGCAGCAGCCGATCGGGAAGGTGGAGCCCTTCGAGCTTGGAGAGCCCCCGCTCGGCACCGCGGAGGAGGATGCCCCGGGGCCGGGCGAGCGACTCGAGCGTGTCGCAGATCGCCTCGAGCCGCGGCTCCATCGCCAGGGCCGTGATCTGAACCGCGAGATAGTCGCGGTAGCGATCGACGATCAGCCCGGAGAGGTGATCTCCCTCGCTGTTGACCAGCCGGCAGGCTCCCGTCGGGTCGGCCAGGCCGAAGGCCTGCCGGAGGGCGACTGCCGCCTCCAGCCGGCTCCGCCAGAGGGCGTCGTCGAGGGCGATGCCGGCGTCGAAGGCATAGAGCCTGACCCGCAGCCGGCTCTGGGAGTTCCAGAGGCCGCGGGCCACAAACTTCCCATCGTGGGTGAGCAGATCGACCACGCCGCCGTCGGCTGGATTTCCATCGACGCGGGCCACGGCCGAGTCGAGCACCCAGGGATGACGGCCGAAGAAGGGCCGCGCCCGGCGGGGCTTGAGGATGACCGTCCCCGTCGGCAGCCCGTCAGGCATGGACGACCTGCTGGGCGTCGCCCGGGGCCCGGTGGGGCGGCGGCAGGCTGTCGCTGCCCGCCTCCGTCTTGACGCTGCGGCCGCCGTTTCGCTTTGCCTTGCGACGGTCGTTGCGAAGGATGCTGCCGGCAAACAGGCCGCCGAGCGGCCCGCAGAGCAGGGCCGGCAGGAAGACGAGGTTGCCGACCAGGGCGATCGTCAGCATCGCGAGCATCATGTGACCGAACCGCTGCGTCGGGCCAAAGGGGGAGAGCGAGAAGACCGACAGGCCGATCCCGATCACGCCCCAGCTCTGATACATCGCCCGGGCACAGCCCTTGAAGGCGAGCATCGTCGACTGCTTGCGGTCGAGGCCGTCGGAGATGCCGCGGCGGAACCAGAGCATGAAGTGGACGACGTCGTCGACCGTCACGCCGAGGGCGACGCTCGGGGCCATCACCGTGCCGATGTCGATCAGGAGGTTGCCCGTGCCGAACGACTTGAGGAGCGCGTTGCCCCAGCCCATGCCGCCGAAGACACAGACCGCCGGGAAGGCCGCGGGAAGGAGGAGCACGAAGCCCGCCGAGGCGGCCCGGCAGAGCAGGATCATCACCGCCACGATGATCAGGAAGTCCCAGATGAAGCCGATCTGGAGGCCGTCGAGCAGCGAGTGCTGGGCCTTGTAGACCAGCGGCACGAGACCCGTGTAGTCGATCGAGACGCCTTCGACCCCGTCCTCCTCGAGGGCGGCCAGGATCGGGGCGATCTCCCGCTGGAGGTCGGCCTTGAAGAGGGCGTAGTCGACCTCCTGGACCGCGCTGACCCGGGCGCTGATCCGCCAGAGTTCCTCCTCGCGGATCCGGGTCGGCACCGGGGGCGGCTCGGGGGGGGTGACGAGCCCGAGGTTGATCCCGACGCCCGCCAGGAAGCTCGGCTCGGGCGGCTCGGGCACCGGCCCGATCGGCTCCTCGACCTCCGCCTCCCGCAGGTAATCACCCTCGAGAAACTCCTCGCGATGACGGGCCAGGGCCCGGGCGAGCGTGCCCTCGCGGACGCCGCGATTGACGCCCAAGACCTTGGCAAACACGCCCCCGCCGCTGGGCACGTCGAGGCCGCGGCTGAAGGTGACCGTCGAGAGCGAACTGCCCACCTCGCGGAGACCGGAGATCTTCTCCTGGATGTTCTCGACGAGTTCCATCCGCTCGCGGAAGTCGAGCTCGCAGGTCGCCTGATCGATCCGGACGAGGATCTCCATCGGCACCAGCGGGCCAAGGTGATCCTCGAGCCATTCGTAGTCGGTGCGGATCCGGGCGTTCGAGGAGAACAGCCGCATCAGCTGGACGCTGCTCTCGACGCGGGTCATCCCGTAGCCCACACCGGCCATGATCAGCAGGCAGGCGGCGGTCGCCAGGCCGTGGTGCTCGGTGATCCACTGGCCGACCTTCCACCAGGGGCTCTGCTCGATCGGCCGCCAGGTGCCGTCGTCGTCACCGTCGCCGGCAGCCGCCCCCAGCCGCAGCCGGGGCGGGAAGAGCTCGAGCATCGCCGGCATCAGGGTGATGATCACCACGAAGCTGAGCACCACGCCGATCGCCGAGAAGATGCCGAACATCTTGATCGGCACCAGTTCGCTGACCGCGAGGGTCGCCAGGCCGACGGCGGTGGTGCCGGTCGCCAGCGAGAGCGGCAGGAGGGCGTGGTGAACCGCCCGGCCGGCGGCTCCCTCCTGGATGCCGGTCTCGGCGAGCTGGTCGCGGTAGTAGTTGGCCAGGTGGATCGCGCCGGAGGTCGTGGCCACGTAGACCAGCGAGGGCATCGTCAGGAGGATCGCATCGACCGGGTAGCCCGTATACCAGACGATCGCCAGGCTGGCAAACATGCTGTAGACGCCCGAGGCGAGCACCAGGCCGACGAGGGCCTTGCTCTTGAGGCTCCACCAGCTGACGAAGAAGCCGACCACCAGCGAGAGGCCGAACAGCAGCGTGACGCTCTTCTGGCCGGCGTTGTCGATCGAGACGTTGTCGACCGGCGGGCCGCCCATGTGGAGCTCGGACTCGGGGATGCCGCACTCGTCAGTCGCCACGTCCCGAATCTGGTCGAGGGCGCCATGGAGGTTGGCCCGGGCGGTGTCGGCGAGCGTCAGCACCAGGCAGGTCTGGCGGACATCGAGATCGTCCTCGGCGGACCCGGGCTCGATCCCCGGCTGAGGGGGCCCCACCAATGCTCCGTCGAGCCGCTCGACGGCCTCGTAGGGGTCGAGCTTGAGCGGCTCGGCGGTCATCTGCGCGACCGCCCGGGGTCCCGTCTGGGCGGTCTTGAAGTAGATCGGCCGCTCGATTCGGGCCGCCTCAGCCGGCGGGGGCAAGAGTTTGGTCGCCAGGAGTTCCAGCCGCGGGTCGGCCATCGTGCAGCCTTCCCAGGAGACGAGCACGAACTCCTCGCCCGCGAAGTTCTGCCGGAAAAACCGGTAGGTCTGGGTCTCGGGATACTCCAGCGGGAGCCATCCCTTCACGTCGTTGCGGTTGTTGCCCTTGGCCTTGATCGCCCCGACCACCACCAGCGGGAGGAGGAAGACGAGCACCGCGAGGATCGCAACGCTGGACCGCTGGTAAAAGTTCGAATGCTGCTGCGACATCTGGGGCGTCCGCGGACGGACGGGGCGGGACCTTCGGGCGGCAGAACCAAAGAACCCTACAGGCGTTTCCGGGGGCAGTCCATATCGTTCCGGCCCGCGGGCCCGGAATCAATGGCCCCATAACGTGCCGCAAGTGGTTTGCCGGGAAGAGTTTGCGTCGACAGCAGGGTTTTCGCAGTCCGTACCGCCCGCAGCCGAACAGCCAAAAAACCCCCGATCGCCATTCAGCTCTGGTTGCGGA
>CALGAS010000360.1 GCA_937959175.1 uncultured bacterium
GCGGGGCGATGTCGTCACGAACCTCACGGCCTACTGGTCGTTCGACTCCACGAGCAGCGGGACGACCACGGCGACCGTGGGGCCGAACGGCACGCTCGTCACGGTGACCGACGCGGGCGGATCACCGTTCGTCGCCGACACCACCGGCGTGATCGGCAACAGCCTCGACTTTGTGTCCACGCAGCCGACCGCGAATTCCCTCCGGCAGGGATACGTCGACTACGGCACCGATGTCTCAATCCAGTCCAACATGTCGATCGCGGGCTGGATGAATATCGACGCGGTTTTGGAATCCGTTGGAAATTCATCCGTTATCCGCGCGTACCTGCTCGGCCAGATGAGCGCTACTAGCGGGAATCGGGGCACGCAAGTCTATGTGGAAGGCGGCGGTGTATTTGTTGGGTCGTACGTGGACAGCGTTGACACCGCCATCGGGACCGGCACTGGGCTCGTGCCGATCGGCACGAACGCCTGGACCCACATCGCCGCCACCCGAATTTCGGGCACCCAGCGGATCTACGTCGACGGCATCCTGCGGGCGAGCGGCACGGCGACGGGCCCATTCGACGTGTCGACCCAGCCGCTCGCGTCCGGAAAAGGGTTTTCGACGGTCAATCCGAGTTTTCAAGATAACTACCTCGACGCCCGGCTCGATGATCTCGGGCTCTGGAGCAGCGAGCTCACAAGTCGGGAGGTGGCGGCGATCGCGGGGCTGGGGAAGCAGTCAGCCGTGCCGCTCGACAGCGGCCAGATCGACGACGTACTCGCGCTCAACGCCGTCGGCCAGTCGGCGGTCGCCGGCAGCGACACCTGGTACTACACGACCACCTTCGTCAACCCGCTCGGAGGCGGCTCTCTGATGGCGGGCATGAACTATGTCGGCACCGACAACCAAAAGTACGTCATCCTCGAGGGCACCGAGGGCAACTTCGTCGGGGTCGCGACGCTCGTGCCCGAGCCGCAGGGGCTCCTGCTCGCGGGCCTCGCGGTGGCGGCGGCCGCCTGGGCCGGCCGGCGCCGGCGGCCATGAAGGCCCGGCCCGCCGGGCTGACGCTCGTCGAGCTGCTCGCGGTGATCGCGATCGTCGGCGTGCTCGTGGGCTTGCTGCTGCCGGCCGTGCAGGCGGCCCGGGAGGCCGCCCGGCGGGTCCAGTGCGGCAATAATCTCAGGCAGCTGACGCTGGCCGTCCTGCGGCACGAGGACACGACCGCGACGTTTCCCCCGTCCACCACCGGGCCGCCGGGAAAGTGGAGCTATCTGGCGGTCATTCTTCCCTACCTCGAGCAGGCCAACCTGCAGCGGCCGGTCGATTTCTCGAAGGCCTGGTTCGACGCTCCGAATCTCGAGTTTCTCCAGGATCACCCGCTCGTCGTCGCCAAGTGCCCTTCCTGGCTGTCCACGCAACCGACCGCCCTCGACAACTCCGGCGCGATGCCCCTGACGGGCCTGCTGGCCCACTATCTCGCCGTGATGGGCGGCAAGCAGGCCTGTCCCTCGCCCGCGGCCGATCCGCTCACGGTCGGCCATCATCCCCGGGGAGGATGCTGCGAGTGCCAGGGTGGCGGATGGGCCGTCAACGGTGTCATGCATGCGGCCGGCGGGACGAGGGCGGCTCACGTCCGTGACGGGCTGAGCAATACCCTGCTGATCGGGGAGTTTGCCTGGTCGGAGGTCATGCCCCAGCGATGGTGGCCGGTGGGGGAGAGCAACGGGGGCGGCTGGAGCTACGGCGGATTCAATCTGATGTATGGGATCAACTCCCTGCCCACGGCGCCGGCGCTCGACAACGACCGCAGCTTCGGCAGCAAGCATCCCGGCGGCTGCCATTTTTCGATGGCAGACGGCAGCGTTCACTTCCTCTCGGAGAACGTGGAGCTCACGCTGCTCAGGTCGCTCGCCGCCCGCCGTGACGGCGGCCTGGTAATGCCGCCATGAGCGCACGTCGCCATCCCGTCCCCGCCGCCGTCCTGCTGGGGGCCGCAGTCGTCGTGGCGATCGGGTGTGGCCGCAGCCCGACCAGGCTGGAGACCGTGCCGGTCGCCGGCCGCGTGACGCTCGATGGCCGGCCGGTTGCCGCCGGCACGGTGCTGCTGGTGCCGGCCCGCGGCCGGGCCGGGCAGGGCAGCATCGCCGCAGACGGCCGGTTTGCGATCAGCACCTACCGGTCGGCCGACGGAGGCGTCGTCGGCGACCACCGGGTCGCCGTATTCGCCGCCGCGGCGTCGCCCAAAACCTTCGCCGAGGACGTGGCCGCCCGGTCCTGGCTCGTGCCCGAGCGATACGCCAATCCCGAGACCTCGGGGCTGTCCTGCACGCTCGTCGCCGGCCAAGCGGCCTGGCTGGAGCTGGCCCTGGTCTCGGAGCCGCCCTGACGCCCGCCGGCGGCCACTGAGCCGTCATCCGCGTGCGGGGGATCTCGCCCCGGGTCGATCTCGACACGCTCGCGAGGCTGGCCAACCGTCACGACGGCCTGTTGATCAGCAGAGACTGGTGACCAGATGCCGCCGCAGGCCCTCGCCCGTGCCGTCGCCGCCGCCTCGGGGCTCGCGCTCACCGTGGGCCCGGGCAGCCCGGAGCAGGCGACCTTTTCCCTGGCCAAGCCCCGTTGACAAGCGACCGGCCGCGTGTGTCGCTGGCCAAAACGTGCCAGCCACGTGGCTGCCACATCTTCTCCGGATTCCGTCCCGAAGCGTCAGGGGCAAAGATCGGGGACCGATTCCCAGGGAATGGCCGACACGCCCGTCCGGTCTTGCCGAGAGCCGCCGGCATGAACCGCAACCGCCTTCACCCGGGCAGTGGCCCCGAGGATCGCGGCCACGCGGGCCGGCCCCCCCAGCATGTCGGTCGTGATCGTCGCGGAGGCCTTCATGTCGACCACGGTGAGGCCAGCGGCCGACTGAATGACCAGGTCGGCTTCGGTGCCGTGCCGGTCGCGGTAGAAGAACAGGCCGCCGGTTTCCCCGCGATTGGTGCGATGCTTGACGACCTCCGACACCACCCAGGTCTCGAACAGCGAGCCGCGGAGCGGGTGAGTCTGGAACTGGTCCGGCGTGCGGATGCCGAGCAGCCAGCACGCGAGCCCGGTGTCGTAAAAATGCAGCTTCGGCATCTTGACGAGCCGCTTGACGATGCCGGCGTGGAAGGCCGGAAGACGGAAGACGACGAAACTCGCTTCCAGGATCGAGAGCCAGGCCTTGGCGGTCGGCTGGGAAACCCCCGTTTCCGAAGCGAGGGCGGAAAGGTTCAGGAGTTGTCCCGTCCGGCCGGCGCACAAGGTCACGAACCTCTGAAACGAGACGAGATCGATGACCCGGCTGATGCTGCGGACATCCCGCTCGAGGTAGGTCGCGACGTAGGGCGCGAGCCACTCTGCCGGGGCGAGTTTGCGATCGTAGATCGCGGGATACCCGCCCGACAGAACGGCTTCCTCGATCGAGCGCGGATGGCGCGGGAAGCGCCGCACTTCGGTCCGGGCCAGGGGCAAAAGGTGGGCGACCGCCGTCCGTCCGGCGAGCGATTGGCCGACTGATTCGAGCAGCGAGAGATTGTGGGATCCCGTCAGCACCCACCGGCCAGGCCGCGGATCTTCGTCGACTATTCCCTGGAGATAGGAGAGCAGCGCGGGGCACCGCTGCACCTCATCGAGCACGGCTCCCTGCGGAAACCCCCGAGAAACCCGCGGGGATCGTCGGTGGCGAACGCCCGGACGTCCGGCTCCTCCAGGTTGGCGACCGGCAACGCGGGAAACAGCGTCTTGCAG
>CALGAS010000361.1 GCA_937959175.1 uncultured bacterium
GACCAAGCGACCCCTGGTGGCTCCCCGAGCCTCCCGGGGGGACGGCGGGCCGTTGACCGCTTTCCGGCGCCCACCCGGGATATACTCAACCGCATCATGCTCCCGGTCACCTCCCCGCGCCGACTGACCGCCTGGGCCATGCTCGGCCTTTACGGCCTCGTCGCCTCGGGGCTGCCCCTGCCAGTCGTCGCGCCGCCGGCCGCTGGCACCGAAGCTGCCCGGAGGTTCGCCGGCAAGGATCGCTCGCGGCCGTTCCCCTGCATGGACAAAGCCTGCGGCTGCGACTCGGCAGAGCGGTGCTTCGCGAGCTGCTGCTGCCACACGCCGGCCGAGACGCTCGCCTGGGCCAAGGCTCGCGGGATCGAACCGGCGGTGATCATGGCACTCTCGCGGCAGGTAGCGAAAGCCGAGCCGGCCCCGCCGGCAGGTTCCTGCTGCACCGTCGGGAAGCCGCAGCCCGCCTGCTGTGAAGCAGCCGAGCCGGCCGCATCCTGCTGCCAGGAAACCGAGGCCGCGGGCCCCTCCTGCTGCGACGCGGACAGTGCCCCCGACGAGGCGATCTGCAGCAACTACCAGTCGCTGGCGGCTGATCCGGCCGAGGAGCCGCTTCCGGTCCCGCCGGAAGATCCCGACTCCCCGGCCGACCCGCCGGCAACGCAGGGCGTCGTCATCCTCCGGGCGATGCTGGCCTGCGGCGGATTCGTCGCCCAGTGGGCCGCGGCCGGTATCTCGCTGCCGCCGCCGTCGATCGTGACCTGCGAGATTCCCTGGCCGGCGGTCGGCATGATCCGGCTTGCCGACGAGCAGGCCCTCGCCATCAGCGGCCCGCCCGAGCTGCCGCCGCCCCGCGGCTAGCGAGACGCCGCCGCCGGCATCTCTTCCGGCGGCCTGCTTGTGTCTCGCCATCCGACGCCGCCGAGCGGGCGTGTGCCTGTGCGGTGTCGGCGTGGCCGCTTGATCTCCAAACCCACGGAGACCGCCTGGCATCAGCCCCGGTCTCTCTTCCCGACGAGGAATCTCATGACGCCGACACGTTTTTCGCTTCGTTCTCTCTCTCCGCTGGCGGTGCTCACCGTCCTCCTGACCGGTCGCGGCCCGGCGGCCGAAGTCACGGCCGTGCCCGGCCCGAGCGATCAGGGGGGCATGATCATGCCGATGGTCTCGATCACCGACTTCGACGATCTCTTCAACCCGACATCGGGGACGGTCTCGGTGATGTTCAGCCCGACGAGCACGCCGGAACTGCGGACGCTCGAGGAGTGGACGCCGGGGAGCTGGTTTGCAACCGACGCCCCCTGGCGGCAGGACATCGGCTCGCCCGCCGGCGTCGGCGGCACGCCGGTAGCGAATGCCGGTGACGGGGATCGGTTCAATAACCAGTATGGCTTCGTGTTCACCAACGCCGGCGGGACGCGGCCCAACGTGCCGGCCGGCAAGTCGCTCGGCATCAAGTTGACGAGCGTCTCGTCGCCAACGCTCGAGTCGTTCAACTACAGCAGCACGGCATCGCGGTGGGACCAGGTCTTCGCGAATGCCGGCGACCAGGTGCTCTGGGACGGCACGATGTGGCACACCTCCTTCACGCTGCCGGCAACTGCGACCGACACGACCGTCACGGCGGAGTTCGAGATCTTCGTCTCCGACACGCCGTTTACCGGCACGACCGGCTTCGCCCAGTACGACGCGGCTGCCGCCAGCGCCGTGGCGAGTCCCAACTTCACGCCGGCGAGCCTCACCTACACCTGGACGGTATCGGCGGTGCCCGAGCCGGCGACGCTCGGGCTGGCCGCAGTCGCCGGGCTGGCTGCCCTGCCCTTCCTGCGGCGACGGCGGAGGCTCCAGGCCTGATGAACGGTCCGTCGCTTTTCACCGCCACCTGGCGACCGACTGAATCGCATCGGGCCCGGCAGCAGCCGGGCCTGATGGCCGGTCGGGGCATGACGCTCGTCGAGCTGCTGGTGGTGATGGCGATCATCGGCACGCTCGCCGGGCTCTTGCTGCCGGCGGTGCAGGGCGTCCGTGAGTCGGCTCGACGGATCGAGTGCATGAACACGCTGCGACAGATCGGGATCGCGACGATGCTCTACACCGATACCCATCGCGACCGCTTTCCGCGGAGCAGCCACAGCGCCGCGGCCCACCGGGAACTCCCCTGGACGACCGCCCTGGCCCCCTTCCTGGAACTGCCTCGCCCCAAGACCGAGGCCGATCTGGCGGCCAATCTCAACGCCGCCTTCCGCTGCCCCAACGATCCGTCTCGCGGCGCCTTCCTTCACAGCTACGGACTCAACGTCCACATGGAGCTCGACCCCGAGGGCGACGACTACGTCGGCAGCCCGGCCACCTGGCGGAAACGGCGGCTGATTCCCCGGCCGCAGCGGACGATCCTCGTGGCCGAGGCCCGCCCCCAGCCCTTCGTCGACCACGTCATGTGTCACCTCTGGACGACCTTCCAGGCCGCCGAAACCGACATCGCCTTCGATCGCCACGGCAGCGACTCGCTCTACCTCTTCGTCGACGGCCACGTTGAGCCACTGCCGCTCGAGGCGACCTTCGAGCCGGCAGGCATGCTCAATCGCTGGAACCCGTCACTTGTCGAATAGGCGGGTAGATGCCGGCGCCGGTGGATCAGGCCTGGCTCGTGTCGAGGACCATCAGACCAGCCGGGCGGCCAGCGCGACGGCTGCCGTTTCAATTCGTAACACGTACGAACCGATCGCCGCCCGCGGCCAGCCGGCGGCCGCGGCCAGCTCGGCCGGTGCGAAGCCCCCCTCGGGCCCCACCAGGCCGATCACCTCCGCCGCCTCCCGCCAGCCGGATTCCACCAGTGGTTCACCGGCAGGATCGGCAACGATGCCAACCGCCGCTGCCGGCTTCGACGCCACGGTCTCCGCCACCGTAGCCGGAGTCCCGATCGCCATCAGCCGGTCGCGGCCGCACTGCTTGCAGGCCTCGATGACGCCTCGCTTGAGCCGCTCGATTGCGGCAGCCGTCGGCTCGGCCACGCCCCGCTCGGTCAGCAAGGGCACGAGCCGCTCGACGCCGAGCTCGGTGAGTTTCTCGACGAGCCACTTCTGACGCTCTCCCTTGGGCAGCGCCACCGCCAGCGTGACCGCGGGCAGGCGAAGAGGCGGCGACGCGCTCGCCGGGCCGACCTCTAGTTCGACCGCGCCGCGGCCGATCGCCAGGACGCGGGCGGGCCAGGACGAGCCGCTGCCGTCAAAGAGCGTGACCTTCTCCCCCACCTTCGCCCGCAGCACCTTGACGAGATGGCGAGCTTCGTCGCCATCGAGCCGCGCCCGGCCGGCAGTCGGAGGCGACGTGATATGGAACCGCTCACTCATCGTCGCCGAACAGAAATCACGGAAAACCCGGGCAACTTCGTCATGACCTGCCGTCGGCCGGTCGCTACACTCCCCGCATGGTACGCCACAACGATCCCTCACGGCCGTCGACATTTGCCGATCGCCCGGAACCGATCACGTTCTACCGCGGCCCTGCCCAGGAGGAGGCACTGGCTCGGCTCGAGTGGCTAGTAGAGCAGCGGCAGCGGTGCGGCCTGGTCGTGGCAGAGGCCGGGATGGGCAAGAGCCACCTGGCGGTCACCGCAGCCCGCCGCCTCGGCGGACTCGGGGCGGAGGCGGTCATGCTCTCGCTCGCCGGCCTCCCCGAAGGCGAGTGGCTCGAACTGCTGCTCGACCGGCTCTCGCTCGATCCGGCGAGTCGGGCCGAGCCGATCCGGGCCTGGCTGAAGCTGGAAAACCGGCTCCGGGAAAACACGCTCCTCGGGCGGCCGACCGTGCTTGTGCTCGAGGATCTCGACCGCGGTCCGGCCGACGCCCAGGAGGCTGCCGCCCGCCTGGTCACGGCCGCAGAGCCTCGCTTTGCCACCGTGACGGTGATCGCGACCGCTCGAACCGATGGCGTGCGGCATGTCGCCGCTGAGGTCCGCAGCCGGGCGGCGGTGCGGGTGGAACTGCCGCCCTGGAGCGAGGCCGATGTCGTCGGCTACCTCCAGGCTGGTCTCGAGCGGACCGGACGTTCGGACGAGCTGTTCACGCCGGCGGCGGCTGCCACGATGCTGCGATTCGCGCGGGGTGTGCCCCAGGTCGTCAGCCGGCTGGCCGAACTGGCCCTCGCGGCCGCAGAGGTCGAAGGCCTCGCGCAGATCGAGTCGGCAATCATCGAGTCGGTCTGGCGGGAACTGGCCGCGGCCGAGCCCGAGCAACCTGATTCAGCCGAGGATGCCGACACGCCCAACACGCCTCCCCGCTTCCGCGCCGTCCGCAGGCTCTGGAGTTGAGTTGCCGCTGCGGCGGCTGCCATCCCGAGAGCGTCCCGAGGCTACTGCTTGCGGATCGCCGCGATCGCATCGCGGGCCGCGGCGCTGACTGCGGCGTTCTTGTCTTCGGCGGCACGCTCGAGGGCTGGCAGGGCCGATGCAGCTGCCGAACCCATGTTGGCCAGTTCCTTCGCCGCCCGAACCCGTTTCTCAGGCGATGCGGCAGTGAGATCCTTGGCCCACTCCTTGGCCATCATCCCGCCGAAGCCCTGAGGCCCCTTCGGCGCCGTGCTGCCGGCCCCCTGCCGGGAGCGTTGCGGCTTTGAACACCCCACAGCAACAGCGGCTGGAATCAGCAGGCAGACAAATGAGCGACGATCCATCCGGGGCTCCAGCGCGAGGACCAGGTGACGGCAAGCGATTACCCCGCTGCCTGGTCGCAGCGGAACCAGCACAGGGTCGCGAAGCCTACCAGCCGCAGTCGATCTGCGGAATCGGGCAGTCCCAGAACGAGGGCATTTCGACCGGCTGGCGGCTGACGTAGACTTGCAGGCTTCGATGGTTTTCTGCCCTGCTCGAGCGTCTCGCCATGGCCCGTTCGGCTTCGCCACCAGTTTCACGAATCGTCGCGGTCTCGCCCGATGACGGTTCGGCAATCGACCTGCGAAACCCGGCCCTGGCAGCGTTTCTCTCCTGGCTTGTTCCGGGCCTCGGCCAGCTCTACCAGCGGCGATCGTTCAAGGGAGGCATCCTGATGTCCGCCCTGCTGGCCGCGGTGCTGGCGGGCATGGTCGTGTCGGATGGCAAAGCGGTCTTTTATGAGTTTCGGCGGGGCTCCAGCCGGCAGACCCGGTGGGCCTTCCTCGGCCAGGCGGGGATCGGCGGGCTGGCGATTCCCTCGCTGATCCAGACGTCCCTGCTGGACGGCTCCGGGCGGCAGCCCCTCCTGGCCCTCTCCTGGTTCGCACCACCCTTGCTCAATGGCCAAGCGGTCTCCGAGGCCTATGCCCGTCGGCTCGCCGACCACGACCCCGACATCGACGCCGCCGATTTCCGGCGTCAGGGAGCCGTCTTTCGGTTTGAACCGGGCCAGGCCGGAGGACAGATTTCGATCTGGCAGAAGCGGCTGGGCCGGTCATTCGACATCGGCACGCTCTACACGGTCTTGGCCGGGCTGCTCAATCTGCTGGTGATCTACGACGCCTGGGCCGGCCCGATGCACCGCCGCGAGGATGATGACAAAGAAAGCCCCGGCTAGACGAGCATCAAGGCCCGCCCCTGGACGAACGAGAGACGACCGGATACATCAATATCGATCACGCGGCTGGAGAGAGGCCGCCGAGCCTGCGGCTCAGGTTGACATTCAGCAGCGGTCGGCGATGACCCCTGGTTCGGAACGGAGTCTGATACACGATGATCGCCTTTGAACTGGTTCTATTGGTGCCGGCCGTTCCCCTCCTGGCGTCGTTCGCCGATCGCGTGCCGGGCCTGTTCTTCGGCCTGCCATTGCTGGCCCTGGCAAGCCTCGTCTTTGCGGCCACGCATCACGAGGATCCGGCTGCCATCGGGATCGCGACCGTTCACTGGACGGTCTGGCTGGGGGGCATCCTCGGTCTCGTGCTGGCGGCCGTCTTGCTGCTGGGCCTGGTGGCCTGAGGCGACCGGCCGCTCAGCTCGTCGCACCCGCCGCCAGCCGCCGCAGTTGGCCGCAGGCAGCATCGATTTCAGCTCCCTTGCGGCGGCGAATCTGCACATTGACGCCGGCAGCCTCGAGCACCTCAAGGAAGGCCGCCACGGCCCGTCGGCTGGGCTCCTTCCACGGCATGCCGGCGACACGGTTGTAGGGGATCACGTTCAGGAGGACTGCCCGCGGGCCGAGGAGGGCGGCGAGTCGGCGAGCATCCTCGGGCGTGTCGTTGACTTCTCCGAGCAAGACGTACTCAAACGTCAGCCGGCGTCCGGAAGCCTCCCAGTAGCGATCGGCGGCAGCCATCACCGCCTCGAGGCCGATCGTCTTGTTGACCGGTACGAGGCGGGTCCGGAGGTCGTCATCCGCGGCGTGGAGCGAGACGGCGAGGTTGTAGCCCGCGGCCAGGCGGGCCAGGCGATCGACTGCTGGCGGCAGCCCGACCGTCGAGATCGTGATGCGCCGGGGCGAGATGCCCAGGCCCTCGGCATCCCGGGCCAGGTCGAGGGCCGGCAGCAGCCGATCGAGGTTGGCCAGCGGCTCGCCCATGCCCATCACCACCACATGACTGAGACGTTCGTCAGCCGGCAGGAGAGCGGCCAGCCGGAGCAACTGCTCGACGATCTCGCCACTGGTGAGGTTGCGGATGACGCCATCGATGCCGCTGGCGCAGAAGACGCAGCCCATCCCGCAGCCAACCTGCGAGCTGATGCAGACGGTCCGCCGGAGACCGTCCCGCAAGAGGACACATTCAATCCGCTGGCCGTCGGCCAGTTCCAGGAGCAGCTTCTCGGTGCCGTCGGAGGCCTTCTGATGGGCTGCGATCGTGGTGGTCAGGATCTGAAACTCAGCCGCCAGCCGTTCCCGCAGGTCGCGGGGGAGGTCGGTCATGGCGGCAAATGAATCGGCCCGTCGGGCATGCAGCCAGCGGCGAATCGCCCGGGCCCGCCAGGAGGGCTGGCCGACGGCCGCCAAAAAGCCTTCCAGATCGGTGGCGGGATCGAGGACGTGTCGCGGTCGATCGGCGGCGGCAGCCCGAGGGGAATCGAGCACTGGGAGCGAGTCGGAGCGGGACATGGCAGCGGGAGGCTTGGGGAGAGGCCAGACTGGCGAAGGGAGAGCCGGCGGGGTAGATTTCCAGAAGTAAGCCTGTCAATGATATCGGCGTTTCATCGCTCCTTGTCGGATTGCTACCGCAATCCTCCTCACAGCCGTATGAGCCAGAAAAATCTCGAAGAACGTACCCGTTGGGTCTACGACGAACAGGCCTTTCCGGTCTGGAACAGTTCCTTCGATCAAGCCGACCGCACCGACATGATCCGCGACGATCTCTGGGCCGGCCGCAGCATTTCGGTACTGCTGGCGACCCTCGTGGCGGTGGGACTGGCCCTGGCGATCGGCACCCTGGCCTTTGTCGCCAACTGGCGGTGATCGACCGATGGCACGGGCGGCGGTGACGGTCACGGCACCGGCCAAACTCAACCTCTCGCTGGCGGTGCTGGCCCGCCAGGCTGACGGCTTTCATGCGATCGAATCGCTGATGGTGCCGGTCGGCCTGGCCGACACGCTCGAACTCCAGGCCGCCACCCCCGGAATCCGGCTGCGGGTGCGGTTTGCCGATCAACTCGCCGGGCCGCGGGGCCGGCCCCTGGCCCGCGATGTACCGACTGACGCATCGAACCTCGTCGTCCGGGCCGTCGAAGCGGTGGCCGTGGAAGCAGGTATCGAGCCGGCCGTCGAGATCGACCTCTGCAAGCGGATCCCTTCGGGAGCAGGCCTGGGCGGAGGCTCGAGCGATGCCGCCGCTGCGCTCCGCGGCGCGGTAGCGCTCTGGGAACTCGACTGGCCGGCCGAACGGCTGGCGAAGATCGGCAGCCGGCTGGGCAGCGACATTCCCTTTTTCTTCGCCGGCGGCCCCGCGATCGTGGCCGGCCGTGGCGAGCGGGTTGCGGCCGCGCCGCCGCTGCCGCCGCTGGCGGCAG
>CALGAS010000362.1 GCA_937959175.1 uncultured bacterium
CGCCATCAGTGTCCAGGAACTCTCCTGGCCGGGGCGGATGTCGTGCTGGGCCTGGGTGAGAAGATCACCGACGGTGTGTTGCCGTGACCCGAGCAGCAGGGGCGTTGAAAGGGGCAGGCCGCCGACCGGGGAGTCGCCCTCCGCTGCGATCCCGCACTGCGACAGATAGCCGAGCCACTGGTCGGGATGGCCCTGTCCCAGCGTGCTGCCCTCCTCGACGATCGCGACCACACCGACATCGCCCGGCCGCAGTCGCCAGCCGGTGATCCGGCCGCCCTTCAGCAGATAGTCAACGGCCGGAGAGACCTCGCCGTCGTGGGCCAGGGGCAGTTCACTGCCGAAGGCGAGGATGCCGTGCACAACCTGCCAGGCACCCTGGACCGACGCATCGAGGCGACGGCTCTCACGGACATCGGCCAGGGCCCGCTCGATCCGCCTGCAAAGGGTTGCCTGGTCGGGAAGCGGCCCAGGAGCCGTTTCCCGGGCCGACTGCGGCCGGCAGCCGGGCAGGAGCAGGAACGCCGCGGCCAGGCCGGCCAGGAAGCCTGCCAGGCGAGTTGAGCGGGGTGTTCCCTTCCAGAGGTGAACCGGGCGGGGCTGAGATGCGTAGAACATGGCTGTACCGATCGGGTCGGACCGAAGGACAACGGCCGCCGACCCTCTAGAATAGTTCGAGTCTGAAGCGCTGCAGCAGCGGGCGAGGTTTCCGCTGCGGAGACGGAGGACAAGCCATGCCTTTTTTGTTCTTTGATCCTCGTTACCTGATCTGGGTCGCCCCGGCGATCCTGCTGGCGATGTGGGCCCAGTGGAAGGTCCGCTCCACGTTTGCTGCGGCTGCCCGCGAGCCGGCACCGCTCTCCGGAGCGGCGGCGGCCCGCCACATCCTCGATTCGGCCGGGGCGGTCGATGTGGCGATTGAACCGGTTGGCGGTCATCTGACCGACCATTACGACCCCCGCACGAAGGTGCTGCGGCTCTCCCAGGACGTCTACGGCTCGCGCTCGCTGGCGGCCGTGGGGATCGCGGCCCATGAGGCCGGGCACGCCCTCCAGGATGCCACGAACTATTCGCTGATGGCTGTTCGCAATGCGGCGGTCGGGGTGGCCAGTTTTGGGAGTGGCCTGGGACTGTTTGTCTTCATGATCGGGCTGGCGATGGCCCTCCAGTCGGTCGCCTGGCTGGGGCTGATTCTGTTTGGCGGCACGGTCTTTTTCCAGCTGGTCAATCTGCCGGTTGAAATCGACGCCAGCAATCGAGCCAAGGCCCAGCTGGTCGATTTGGGAATCGTGCCGGCGGCTGACATGGGGGCGGTCAACGCCGTCCTCAACGCCGCCGCCTGGACCTACGTGGCCGGCACGCTCCAGAGCGTGCTGACGCTTCTCTACTACGCGAGCTACCTGACCGGTTCCAATAACGACTAGGCGGGGAGCCGCTCGTGGCCGCCGCCTGCCGCGGTGCTCGTCTCACTGCCCGCTAATCGCCTCACTGGTTGAGCGAGTAGAGGAGGACGTTGAGAGCGATCTTCTCGGCGTCGTCCCGGTCATAGCCAGAGCACTCCATCGAGTTCTGTTTCTCGAGGGCGCACGACAGGTCGTAAGGCGAGAAAATCACGGCCCAGCGATCCCCGAGCCTGATTCCCTGGAGTTTGGGCGGGCCCCGTCGTTTGCGGACTTCGAGCGGGCCGTCGCCACCGGCCGGCTCGCGGAGCGTGACAGTACGGATGTCGTAGCCGCCGTATTCGGCCGCCGTGAAGATCGGATCGTTCGCCGGGATCTCCTCCAACGGCCGGCCTGGGAAGATCTCCGCAATCTCACGGCGGAAAGCGGCGGTAAAGGACGGTGAGGCGCAGATGCTGTCGGCCAGAAGCGTGCCGCCGCGTTCCAGAAAGGTGGCCAGTTGCGCCCGCCGAGGCGGGTCGAAGGCAAATCCCTGCCGGCCGTGCATGAAGACGAGGTGATATTCGAAGAGCGCGTCGTCGCCCGGGTCGATGAGGCTCGGGGTATCGTCGACGCGAATCCCAGTCTCCCGGGCGGCGGCCCGCAGGATGTTCGCCAAGGCGGCCGGGGCGGCATCACACATGCCCGCATGCCGGAGCTTGCCGATCGCCAGCTGGCCCCGTTCGACTTCATCGGCCGGCCCCGCCTCCTCGAGCGGAATGTCAAACAGTTCATCCTTGCGCTTGACCTCCCGGTTGGTCGCATAGGCGAGCACGTTGGCCCCGATGGCAAGGGCCGCCGCCACTTCACGGCGAATGGCGGGAGGCAGTTCCTCGCGGGCCGCGCCCCCAAGTTCCCAGAGACACGAGAGGCTGGGGACGGCGGTCGCCTGAGGGTCGAGATCGGTGGGTGGGGCATAGATCATGCAGGTGCGGCAGCCGTACTCCACGCCCAACAGCGGCCGGTGGAGCTCAGGGGGTACGAGTTCCTCGGCGTGCCAGGCGGGGTGTTCGGGGGGCAGCAGCCGGAGCCGGTATTCGGGCTCCGGGAAAATCTCACCCACCAGCTGCCGCAGACGACGATCGAACTCTCCGCTGCGGGGGCAGCAGGCTTCGGCGAAGATGAAGCCCCCTTCGTCGATGTACTGTCGGAGCCGCGGGCCGGCGTCGGGCCCGAGATTGAAGAGCACCTTGCCCGAGAGCCAGAAGACGGGCGCCTGCATCAAATCGGCCTGGCTGGCGGTCGGCGTGTCGAGGACGTGCCAGGAAAGGCCGGCTGGGTAGTCCTTCCGCCAGCGGCGTTCGACGTGGGCCACGAGGTGGGCCACGTCGTGGCCGTGGCGGTTCCAGTCGTCTTCAGGGCCATGGCGGCTCTTGGCGACGATCACCGGCCGACGTCCCTTGGCCAGAAAAAGAAGGGCAAAGCTCGTCGCCACCACCTCATCTTCGATCCGCCGGGCCTTGAACTGGCCGCTGAGCCGATCCTGGGCGTCGATGAACATCCTCGCGCCCTCGCGGTACCAGTCGTGGTCGCCGATGTAGCGGCGGGCGGTGAACCGCCCCACCCGCTCGAGTGCGTAGAGGTAGTAGTACAGCCATGTGTCACCGCCGGTGCCGGGGTTTTGGGTGACGCTGAAGCGGCGGCCCAGCCAGTCGAGGCCCCGCTCCAGAACCCGCGGTGAGCGGCCGCCACCGCAGCAGGAAACCGCCCCCTGGCCCGCCTGGGCGTCGGGAGTGCCGACATGCTCCGAGGTAATCCAAATGCTGGCGATTCCCGCGCAGGTCATGCTGCCGGTGCCGGGTGCGCGGCCTGAATAGCCCCAGGAGCCATCAGCGTTGGCACAACTCACCCAATACTGCTGTGATCGCAGCCACGTCTCCGGGCGGACCCGCAGCCCCGCCCGGGAGGCCTCGTGAAGGGCCAGCAGGGCGAACTGGGTGTTGGAGTTGTCACCGGTGCCTCGGCCGCCGTCCTTGTAGGTCCAGGAGCCGGCCCCCGGGCCCCCCTGAATCTGGGCGGCCTCGAGCCAGGCCACGTTCCGGCCAAGGATGGCCGCGTCTTCTTCAGGCGAGAGCATCGCCAGTGCGAGCGTCTGCAGCGAGACGTGATATGTCTGGTCGGGCTCCTGGGCCCGTAGCCAGTCGAGTCCCTTGCGAACGGCCGGGTGATCGGCATCGAGGCCGGCATTCGCCAAGGCGAGCAATACCAGGCCGGTGGCTCCGACTCGCTTGTCGGCGGCGTGCATCGCCTCCCAATAGCCCTCCCGTTGCTGCTGGCGGACCAGGAACTCCCTCGCTCGCTCGATTGCCCGCTGGATATCACCTGGGGCGATTGGTTCCGCCGCCTGGCACGGCATGGCGAGCAGCGGGATGGCGAGGGCCAGAAGTCCGACCGCCCGGAGCGGATTCGTGATGACGCCAGCAACCCCCCACCTCGCGTACGGCGGCACCCTGGACGGCGGCGGCCGTTGCGGGAGTGTCTCGGAGGAGGCGAGAGGAGGCCGCGGCATCAGTTGATCTTCCCAGGACACACCACACATCCCATGGTAGCAGTCTGCTGTCCCGGGCGAGTCAAGGACCCCGGAGAAGAGTCGTCTCAAACGTCTCAAAATCGTCGGGAGCGGCGCCGTCGGTTTGCCGCCCGGCTCGCAAGGGCCGATACTAGCGATTTTCCACCAGTATTTTCCGGCAGGGAGGTTTCCCCGAGTGTCCACCGCAGCCCGGCCCAAGACGCTCGACGACGTCCTTCAGGAGTTTGCCCAGCATCGGCGGCTGATGCAGGAGGAGCTTCAGAAGGTGATCGTCGGCCAGGCCGACGTCATCGAGCAGTTGTTTGCTGCCATCTTCACCCGCGGGCACTGCCTGCTCGAGGGCGTTCCCGGGCTGGCCAAGACCCTGATGGTCTCGACGCTCGCCCGGATCCTCGATGTCGGCTTCAAGCGGGTGCAGTTCACCCCCGACCTGATGCCCTCCGACATCACCGGGACGAATGTTCTCGACGACGAATCGGGCAAGCGGGTCTTTCGATTCGTCGAGGGTCCGATCTTCACGAACATCCTCCTGGCCGATGAGATCAACCGCACGCCCCCCAAGACGCAGGCTGCCCTGCTGCAGGCAATGCAGGAGCGAGAGGTCTCGGTCGGGCAGGAAACCTACAAGCTGCCGGAGCCCTTCTTCACGATTGCCACCCAGAATCCGATCGAACAGGAAGGCACCTATCCGCTGCCGGAGGCTCAGCTTGATCGGTTCATGTTCAACATCAAGGTCGGGTATCCCTCAGCCAGCGAGGAGGAGCAGATTCTGATGGCGACCACCCGGCCAGAGCGGCCGGAGGTTCGCAAGGTTCTCTCGGCTCGGGCGATCGTCAACATTCAGAAGGTCGTCGGCAGCGTGGCCGTCAGCGAATACATCGTCAAGTACGTGGCGAGTCTGGTCCGGGCGACGCGTCCGAAGGCGGCCGAAGCCCCGCCCTATGTCGCCCAGTTGGTCGACTGGGGGGCGGGCCCCCGGGCGGGCCAGTTCCTGATCCAGGGAGGGAAGGCGGTGGCCGCGATGGATGGTCGGTTCAGTGTCTCAATCGACGACGTCAAGCGGGTGGCGGTACCGGTGCTGCGGCATCGGATCGCCACCAACTTCCAGGCCCAGGCCGAGGGGCTGACCAGCGAGTCGATCATCGAGCGGCTCGTGGCCGAGACCCCGGAGCCCGAGATCCCCAAGTTCGCGAGATAAAAAAGGGGACATTCTGCTTTTTCAGGAGCCCGCCAGGAGTGCGACGCAGCGTGCACGAAAAAGCAGAATGTCCCCTTTTTGAGGTGTGAGCGTTGATGGCTCGTGCGGTCGAGGAATACCTGAAGCCCGAGGTGGTTCGGCAGATCGCCCGGCTTGACCTGCGGGCCCAGTTCATCGTCAAAGGATTTCTCCAGGGGCTCCATGCCAGCCCCTATCAGGGCTTCTCGGTCGAGTTCAGCGAGCATCGTCGGTATGCCCCCGGCGACGATCCCAAAGATATCGACTGGCTGGTCTACGCCAAGACCGACAAACATTACGTCAAGAAGTTCGAGGCCGAGACCAACATCACCGGCTACCTCGTGGTCGATGCCAGCGGGTCGATGGCCTACAGTTACCACCAGTCGATCACCAAGCTCGACTACTCGATCTCCCTGGCGGCTGCCCTCTGCTGGCTGATGATCCATCAGCAGGATCCCTGCGGCCTGATGGTCTTCGGTGAAAAGGTGACGACCTCCCTGCCGGCGCGGTCCCGCCGGTCGCAGATCGCCCAGGTGCTCTCCTTGCTGGCCAAGGTCGAGCCTGCCGGGCAGACCGACATCGCCCAGAGCCTGATCCAGGTGGCGGCGATGCTCCGGCACCGCTCGCTGGTGATGGTCTTCAGCGACCTGCTGGCGGATCCTGCGCCGATTCACGATGCCTTGCTCCGACTTCGCCATGGGGGTCACGACGTGATCCTGTTTCACGTTCTCGATGAGGCCGAGGTGCAGTTCCCCTTCGAGGGCATGGTCGAACTCAACGAACCGGAGAGCCGTGATCGGCTGGTGATCGATGCCGATGCGGCTCGCGATGGATACCGGGCGGCGGTCGACGCCTTTCGAGAGGAGTATCGGGCCTGGTGTTTCCGGGCGGGAATCGATTACGTGCCGCTCGACACGGGCATGCAATTCGACGCGGCATTGGTCGAATATCTCCACAGCCGGCGGGGTCGATTCTGAGCGATGGGATTCTCATTTCTCTCACCGCTGCTGCTCGGGGGCGCCGCCTTGGTGGCCGCCCCGATCATCCTCCATATGGTGATGCGGCGGAACCCGGTGCCGCACGACTTTCCGGCCCTCCGCTTTCTGCAGCAGCGAGCTGTTGCCAACCGCCGCCGCCTGCAGCTCAATCACCTGCTGTTACTCCTGCTGCGAATAGCCGCCCTGGCGCTCTTGGCGATCTCCCTGGCCCGGCCTGTCCTGCGGGGCGCCGGCTGGTTGCCCGGGGCGGAGGAGCCGGTGGCGGCAGCGCTGGTCTTCGACACGGCGCCCCGGATGATGCTCCGGCAGGGCAATGAGACGCGGCTCGAGCGGGCTGTCGGGCTGGCCCGGGTGCTGCTCGACAAGCTTCCCCCGGGCAGTGAGGTGGCCCTCCTCGATACCGCGGGCACACCGGCCGCCTTCCTCCCCACGCCGGCAGCGGTTCAGATGCGGCTCGATCGGCTTGCCGCTGAGACTCCGGTCGCCACGCTCGCCGACACGATCGCCGAGGCGAAGCGGCTCTTGCAGACCGCCGATCGCGAGCACCGGGAGTTGTACGTCTTTACCGACTGCTCCCGGGGCGGCTGGGAAGGAAGTCCGCGGCGGCCACGCCAGGCCGAGCCAGGCGGCGGTGACGCCGGCGATGATGCCAGAGGCCGGGAGAGTGAGAGCCGGGATGCGGGAAGCGAGCCTGCCGACACGGTCGCTGCCGACGAGCCAGCCGAGCAGCGGCGGCTGCCGGGCGAGCCGAGCGTGTTGTTTGTCGATGTCGGGGCAGAGGCCCCGAGAAACTTTGCGATCGAACAGATCGAGCTGTCTGCCGACCGGGTGGCGGCGGGCACGTCGCTGGTTGTGGAGGCCACGGTCAGCAGCACGGAGGACGGCGGCAGCCGGCCGGTCGCCATTGAAATCCTGGATGACGACGGTCGCTACGTCCGCAGGGGTATCAAGCCCGTGGAGGTGCCGGTGGGCCGACCGGCGACGATCGCCTTCGAACTCGGGGGGCTTCGACCCGGCGTGCGGCAGGGACGGATCGTGCTGGACGGCACGGATGACCTGGCGGCGGACGATGTCCGTTCGTTTACCGTCGTGGTTGGGTCGGCGACGCGGGTCATCGTGGCGGCGGCCGCTCCCGCCGCCCGCAACGCGGCGCTCCTGACGGAGGCCCTGGCGCCGATGGCCCTGCGGCGAACCGGCACGGCGCGGTTCCTGCCCGAGGTGGTCGACTACGCGAGTCTCGATGCCACTGATTGGCAGACTGCCCAAGGCATCGTGCTCCTCGACCCGCCGCCGCTCGAGCCCCGAGTCTGGGAGGCGTTGGCCGATTGGATCGCCCCGGGGCGGGGGTTGGTCGTCTGGCTCGGGCCGGCTGCAGGCAACGCCGCGGGCTTCAATTCGGCGGCTGCGCGGGCGGTGCTGGGGGGTGATCTGGTTCGGGTCTGGCGGAGTCCGGGCGGTGGCAACTTCCTGGCCCCGGCCCGCCTCGACCACCCTGTCATGGCGACCTTTCGGAGAGTCGGCGATGCCGTGCCCTGGCAGGATTTTCCGGTCACAAGACACTGGGAGTTCGCCGCTCTGGGGCGTGACGCCGACGAACCAGGGGAAGACCCGCGCAGCAGCCCGGCCACGGTGGTCGCCTCGTACCGCAACGGTCTGCCGGCCATCCTCGAACACCGCGTCGGGCAGGGGACGGTCGTGGTGGTCACGACCCCGGTCTCACGGGTGGCCGGAGACCCTGGAGAATGGAATACGCTGGCGACCGGCTTCGAGCCCTGGCCGTTTCTGATCCTCGCCAACGAGACGTTGCTGCACGCGATCGACACCCCCGACGACCGCAATCTGTTGCCAGGCAGGCCGGCCACGCTCTCCCTGGGACGGCGGGATCTTCCGACGGGATTGGTCCAGGCCCCGAGCGGCGACACGTTTCCGGTTGCCATCGACCGTTCCCGGGGCACCGTGACGATCACCGCGACCCTGACGCCGGGCAACTACAAGGTCCAGGCCGGGGGCGAGGCGGATGGCGTCCGCGACGGATTCAGTGTCAATCTGGAGCCGGCGGCGACGGACTTTCAACGGCTGTCCGACAGCGAGTTGGCAGCCGTGCTCGGGGCTGATCGGCGGATGGCCCGTACCGCGGAGGAGATTGTCCGCGATCTCAAACTTGAGCGTATTGGTGCCGAACTGTTCGGCTGGACGATCCTCCTGGCGGCAGCAGCGATGGCAGCCGACTGGATCGTCGCCAATCGCTTCTATCGGCCGCGGCCTGAGGTGGACGAGAACGCTGCGGCGGCGGCTTTCAGTGAAGCGGTCGATGGGTCATTGGCGGCAGCAATCGACGAATGGCCAATCTCGTCTTCCGCGGCGGCCTCACAAAGCAGTCCGCCCTCGCCGCCGCCCTCGGGACCGCCACCCGTGCCGAGGACGCCGGCATGACCGACACCACCTGGCTTGAGGAACTGAGCGTCCAGTTTGAACCGGTCGGCTCGTGGCTGCTGGTGATCATGGTGGCGGTCCTGCTGGCTGCCGTGCTGCTCGCGTTCCCGCCCGACCGCACTCGGATAGGCTCTGGTCGGCGTTGGACGCTCGTGGGCTTGAGGCTGTTGGCGTTTCTTGCATTGGTGGCCTGTCTGCTGCGGCCCACGCTCGTCTCCACCCGTAAATCCCGGGAGGAAACGGTCGTGATTCTCCTGGCTGACGCCTCGGAGAGCATGACCGTGGCCGATGGCAGCAGGGGCCGTAGCCGCTGGGAGGAGATGGCCGCGGCCATCGAGGCCGCCCGTCCAGCGGCCGAGGAACTCCTCGCGCGGGGCGACTTCGTCCTGACGACCTTGACCTTCGACCGTGAGATCCATCCGCTGGGCGGGGATGACGACGATCCCTTGGCCCTGGGCGACTGGGAGGATGCGGCGACGGCGGACGAGACAGCCATCGGAGCCGCGGTCGACGAGGTACTCCGCCGAAACGCCGGTCGCCGGATCGGCGGGGTCATCGTCCTCAGCGACGGCGCCCAGCACGCCTATGCCCCGAGGGATCTGCCTCCCCAGACGGCCGCTCGCAACGTGGCCGACGCCGGCGCGGCGGTCTGGAGCGTTACCTTCGGCCGGCAGCGGAGCGGCAGCCAGGGGCGGGATGCGGCGGTCACCAATCTGGCGGTGGGCGAGACGGTCTATCGGGAGAACCGCCTGGAGGTGGCGGGTCGGGTGCGACTCGAGGGGCTCGCGGGCCAGATCGCGGCCGTCGTGCTCCGGGTGGAAAATGACGCCGGTGAACTGGAGGAGGTGGCCCGCACGACGCTGCAGGCAGCCGGTGAGGCCGACGAGCAGCCGGTCAGCCTGGAATGGACGCCTCAGGAGAACGGAGAGCGGAAGTTGGTCTTGGGCGTGGAGCCCCAGGAGGGCGAGGTCGTGCTGACCAACAACCAGCTGACCACGTTCGTGAACGTCGTTGAGGGCGGGCTGCGGGTGCTGTTTCTGGAGGGTGCCCTGCGGGTCGAGCAGCGGTTCCTGCGGCGGGTGCTGGCCGCTAGCCCCGACATTCAGGTCGATTTCCAGTGGATCGATTCGAGCCGTCGTGACAAGTGGCCGGTCGACCTCTCTCGGACCCTGGAGGAGGAATACGACGTCTACCTGATCGGTGATCTTGATTCCTCGGCCCTGCGGCCCGCTGACCTGGAGACGATCCTGAGGCGGGTTTCTGCCGGTGCCGGAATCGGCCTCCTCGGTGGGTTCCATGCCTTCGAGGCGGGCAGCTGGGCGAGTTCGAAGCTCGGGCCGCTGATGCCATTCGAGGCCGATCGGTTGGCACGCCAGCCGTTTGGGGAGCCGGTCCGCGAGAGCCTCCATTACAAGGGGCCGCTCGCGATGCGGCCGGACGATCAGTTTGGGGGCATTTCGATACTCCGGCTCGGCAGCAAGCCTGAAGAAAATCGTGCGGCGTGGGAAAAACTCCCCTCGCTCACCGGCGCTAATCGGCTGGGACGGCTGCTCCCGGCAACCAAGCCGCTGGCAGTCACGCCTGATGGCCGGCCCTTGCTGGTGGCCCGTGAATACGGTGTGGGGCGGGTGCTGGCTTTCGCGGCTGATTCCACCTGGCGATGGGTCATGCAGGGCGCGGATCAGGCCCACCGACGATTCTGGCGGCAGATGGTGCTCTGGCTGGCCCGCAAGGACGGGGCCGAGGCTGACAGTGTCTGGGTGCGGCTTGCCCAGCGGCGGATCTCGCCGGGCACACCGCTGGAGTTCGACGCCGGGGTCACGGGCCCCAACGGCGAGGCCCGCCTTGATGCGCTGCTCGAGGCCGAACTGGTCTCGCCGCAGGGGGAGTCACGGGGCGTTCGGCTCGTGCGGACAGGCGAGACCTTTGCAGGCACCGTCAGCGATGCCGCAGAACCCGGGGACTGGCTCCTGACGGTGCGGACCCGCGAACCAGCCGGGGCCGAACCGCGTGAGGCATCGGCTCGTTTTACAGTCTTCCGCCAGGACCTGGAACTGGCTAATCCTCGTGCCAATCCCCTGCTGATGCGGCAACTGGCCGAGGCCACCGGCGGCGGGCCGCGGCTGCCCGAGGAACTGCCGGCAATCTTCACGGAACTCGGGGAGCAGCCGGCCGTCTACGAAAGCAGGAAGCAGTGGTCGCTCTCTCCCTGGGACACCTGGCCGATGCTCCTGCTCCTGGCCAGTGCGATGATCGCCGAATGGTATCTGCGGAAGAAATGGGGGCTCGTGTAGGGCCGTACCCGCTGGATTCCCCACTTTTTCGGTCTGACCGCCCCTGCTATCCTCCCCGCCCGCGTTCCGGCGGGATTCGGCTGCCGGTCTGCCGCTCGGAGAGTTCCGCATGGCGAAGCGACGTCCCATCCGCGACAAGCTGCTCCTCGGCGGCCTGCTCCTGGCATCGATGGTGGCGGCCCTTTCGGCGAGCAGTTTTCTGGGCGTCTATTCCTACCGGCGGCTGGTGCGGGCGCTTTCCAGCCGGGCCGCCGAGTTGCCGCTCGCGGCCGAGCTCGATGCCCGGGTCGCGGGGCTGCGGCTGACCCATGCCCGGAGCCTGTCCGTGGCCGACGAGGCCGCCAGCCTGCTGGTCGGCGTGCGGGCGACAAGCGAGGCCCTCGAGGCCTATCGGGGGGAACTCGAGGCCGGCGAACTCGACGATATGCCCTTTGCCGACCGGACCCGAGAACGGGCGACCTCCGACCGGATTGCCATCTGCCTCAGAGAGATCGAGGCCACCGTCGCCCCCGCGGCAGGTCCGACACCGTCGTCCTCGGCGGCGGTTCATGACATCCTGCTTGAGGCAAATCCCCAGCTGGAGCAACTGGCCGAGCTGACCGGCGAGTTGCCCACCTTCCTCCAGCAGCGGCTCCACGACCTGGCCCATGAAGTGCGGGGCCGCTACCGCACGCTGATTGTCGTCACCTGGGCCGCGGCCCTGGCCGGCGGCCTGCTGCTGGCCACGATCGGCATTCTGACGTATCGCTGGGTGTTCCGTCCGCTGCGGCATCTGGGGCACGGCTCCCGTCGCGTTGCCGCCGGTGATTTCGACTATCGGATTCAGCTCGACACCCGTGACGAAATGGCCGAACTGGCCGACGCCCTCAATGACATGACCGAACGCTTCCAGGAAATCCGCGATGACCTCGATCGGCAGGTGCAGAGTCGCACCCGCGAGGTGATTCGCAGCGAGCAGTTGGCGAGCGTCGGCTTCCTGGCGGCCGGTGTCGCCCATGAGATCAACAACCCGCTCGCTTCGATTGCGATGTGCGCGGAATCGCTCGAGAGCCGGGTCGATGCGATGGCGCCCGCCGAGTCGGATGCCCAGGTGGCCCGCCGCTACCTCTCGCTGATTCAGAGCGAAGCATTCCGCTGCAAAGGCATCACCGAAAAGCTGCTCGATTTTTCCCGGCTGGGGCAGGTTCGCAGGCAGGCCACGGCGCTGGCGGCGCTCGTCACCGACGTGGCCGACATGCTGGGCCACGTCGGTCGGTTTGCCGGCCGCTCGATCGAGATTGAAGAAGGACAGGATGTCCTGGTGATGGTCAATCCCCAGGAGATCAAGCAGGTGGTGCTCAACCTGCTGGTCAATGCCCTCGACTCGATCGGGGAGTCGGGCAGCGTCAGGGTGTCGGCCCGCCAAAGCGGCGGCGAGGCGATCCTCGTGATTGCCGACGACGGCTGCGGCATGACCCCGGAGGTACTCGACCATCTCTTCGAGCCGTTCTTCACCCGCCGCAAGACAGGTCAGGGCACCGGGCTCGGCCTTTCGATCGTGCACCGGATCGTGACCGACCATGGCGGCCGGATCGAGGTGAGCAGCGACGGTCCCGGCCACGGGGCCACCTTCCGGATTCGCCTCCCGCTGGCCCAGATCGGAGCCGTGGCGGGTGATCCACCGGCCGACGAACGCCTTGAGCGGGCGGCCTGATGCCGGCCTGACAATCATGTTTGGGAGAAAAAGAACGTGAAGATGCAGCGGCCCATGCGACTCCTGTTTGCCGACGACGAGACCTCGATTCAGGAACTGATGCGGATCGAGCTGCCGCGGCTCGGCCACGAGGCAACCGTCTGCCCAGACGGTCGCACGGCCCTGGCGGCCCTCGACCGCACCGCCTATGACTGCGTGGTGGTCGACCTCGACATGCCCGGGGCCAGCGGGATGGAGGTCATCGCCAGGGTCCGGGAGACCTCCCCCGACACCGAGACCGTCATCATCACCGGCAAGTCGTCGGTGGAGACCGCGATCGAGGCCGTTCGGCAGGGTGTCTTTGAATACCTCACCAAGCCCTGCCGGCTGGCCGAGATCCAGGCGGTCTTGGAGCGGGTGCGGAAGAAGCGGGAGCTGACCAGTCGACTCCGGGCGCTCGAGCGGCGGGTGCGGCAGGCCGAGGGGACGCCTCGCCTCGTGGGTGGCTCCGCCAGTCTCGGGCTGGTCCGCACGCTCATCGAGCGGGTGGCAGGCAGCGAGGCGGCAGTGCTCGTGCGGGGCGAGACCGGCACCGGCAAGGAACTGGTAGCCCGGGCCATCCACGAGGGGAGCAGCCGGGCGGACGGTCCGCTCGTAGCGGTCAACTGCGGAGCCCTCCCGGAGCACCTGGTGGAGAGCGAACTCTTCGGCCACCGCAAAGGGGCTTTTACCGGGGCCGATGAACACCGGGCCGGCCTGTTCGAGGTCGCTGACGGCGGCACCCTCTTCCTCGATGAGATCGGCGAGCTGCCCCGCACCCTTCAGTCACGACTGCTGCGGGTCCTGGAGAGCGGCGAGATCCGACGGGTCGGCGACAACCACCCGATCACGGTCGATGTCCGGCTGGTTTGTGCCACCCATCGGCCGCTCGAGGAGATGGCCCGAGCTGGGGAGTTTCGGGACGATCTGCTGTTTCGGATCAACACCTTCGAGATCATGGTGCCGCCGCTCCGCAACCGCGGTGAGGACATTCCGGAACTGGTCGATCACTTCATCCGCCGTGTTCGGCCGCAGACGCCTGCCAGAGCTGAGACCATCGCGCCGCAGGCCCTTGGTGTTTTGGCGGCCCACGACTGGCCGGGCAATGTCCGGGAGTTGGCCAATGTGATCGAGCATGGCCTCGTGCTCTGCGACGAACTGCCGCTGGCCGTGGAACATCTGCCGACCAGGTTCAGCGGCCTCGAACCGGCGGCGATCCCCGCACCGTTGCGTCCGCCCCACGCCGCCGCGACCGAAACGCGGCCGCGGACGCTCCGGGAGATGGAGATCGAGGCGATTTTGGAGGGACTCGACCGGAATGAGGGCAACAAGCCCCGCACCGCCGAGGAACTCGGGATCAGTCTCAAGACCCTCTACAACAAACTCCACCAGATTCACGGTGGCAGTCTGGAGAAGTCGGCCTAGGCGACACGGCGGGCGGCTCAGGTCTTGCGAACCACCCCGACCAGAACGCCCAGCACCCTGGCGTTGCGGACGTAGATCGGCTTCATCGAGGCATTGGCCGGCTGGAGCCGAATCCGGTCGCGCTCCGGAAACCATTGCTTCAGCGTCGCTTCGCCGTCTTCAGTCTGGGCGACGACGATGTCTCCAGCCCGGGCCGTCTGTTTCGACTGAATCACCACCCAGTCTCCATCGGCGATCTGGGCGTCGATCATCGAATCCCCCATCACTTTGAGCACGAAATGGTTGTCGCGGTCGAAGAGTTCCTCGAAGTCGATTCGCTCCCTCTGCTCCTCCGCTGCCCGGAGGGTGCCTGCCGCAACCCAGCCGGCCATCTGCAGGCCCCGCAGGTGGGCGGGCTCGGTGACCAACTCGATGGCCCGCGACATGTTTTTGCCCCTGGTGATCAGGCCCTTGCGTTCCAGGGCCTTGAGGTGGCAGACCACGCCATTGGGTGAGCGAATCTTGAAGGCCTGGCCGATTTCTCGCACGGTGGGGCCGAAGCCGCGGGAATGAATCTTTTCGCGGATGAAGGCGTAGATTTCGAGCTGCCGGTCGGTCGGTGCGTCGCTCTGGTCTTCGTCTTTGGTCACCTTGAGCGCGAGCGGATGCCGGGGCAGGGTAGCCGGGGCGGAGCGGCGCTTGGAGCGGGTGGTGGTGCGGGCTTTCGTGCTGCGATTCGCTGGCGTCTTGCGCTTGGGCATCGGAATCAGGCGGCGGGAGCCGCTCCTTGGAGGAGGGGAATCAATGAACACCGGTATCTTACTATACGATCGTTCATTTTCAACCCCGGCAGCACGAAATTTTCTGAGACCGCTGCGGCCGCGGTAGATTGCGGTGAAGGATCGTCCCCTGTGACGCCGTCCGAGTTCAACAAGGAGTCTCGCATCATGTCGATGCCAAGAGGGTTTGCAAGCCGCCACCGTTCCAGGTGGCTGATCTCCGCCGGATGCCTCGGGGTGCTGGCGGCGTCAGCGGGCGGTGGCCGGGCGGCCGATTCTGAGCCTGAGAAGGGCCGGGAAAAACCGCGGACAGCCACGATCGCCCATGTCCGGATCACGGGTGATCTGCCCGATGGCGTGGGGCAAGGGGGGCTGCTGGCGGATGTCTCGCCCCGGCTGCACCGGCTGGTGGAGCGGCTCGACAAGGCGGCCGACGACGACCGGGTGGCTGCGGTGCTCGTTGTGATCGAGGCTCCCGCCATCGGCCGAGGCCGGGGCGATGAGATTCGGGCGGCCATCAATCGCATCCGCGAGCGGGAAAAGCCGGTTTCTGCGGTGCTGGTCGGGGGATCGGCGGTGCCCTACTTCGTGGCGGCCGCCTGCGACACCGTCGTGATGCCGCCGGCCGCGACGCTCGAGCTCGCCGGCGTCCGGGCGGAGATGATGTTCTACAAGTCGCTGCTCGACCGGCTCGGGGTTGACGCGGAGATTCTCCAGGTCGGCGAGTTCAAGGGGGCCGGCGAGCCGCTCACCCGCACGAGCATGAGCCCGCAGCTCCGCAAGCAGTATGAGAGCTTCGTCGGCGACCTCTTCGAGCAGCTGGTCGAGCGGGTCGCGGAGGATCGCGGCCTCGAGCCCGAGCGGGTTCGGGCCCTGATCGACACGGGGGTCTTCACGCCCGAGGCGGCCCGTGAGGCATCGCTGATCGATACGGTCGCCTACGAGGACGAGGCGGTCGCAGCGCTGGCCAAGCGTCTGGACGTGGAGAAGCCCACGTTGGCCCGCGACTACGGGGCTCGGAAGATGGACAACGATTTCTCGGGGATCGGGGGGCTCGTGAAACTCGTGGAACTCCTCTCAGGCCAAAAGTCGGTCCGTGGAGGGAAGGGCCGGCAGGTGGCGATCGTGCACGTGGCGGGCGAGATTCGCGAGGGCAAGAGCACCGACGACCTGCTGATGGCCGGGGCCGCCGGCTCCGAGACGGTCTGCAAGGCGATTCGCGAGGCCGCCAGCGACGACAAGGTGGCGGCGATCGTGCTGCGGATTGATTCACCCGGCGGTTCGGCGCTCGCCAGCGACCTGATCTGGCGGGAGGCCGAGCGGGCCACCAAGCCGGTGGTGGCAAGCCTGTCTGACATCGCGGCCAGCGGCGGCTATTACATCGCGGTGGCGGCCGACACGATCGTGGCGGCCCCTGGCACGCTGACCGGCTCGATCGGCGTCGTCGGCGGCAAGATCGCAATCGGTGGTGGACTCGAGAAGCTGGGCGTGCACACCGACGTGGTCAGCAGAGGCAGAAATGCAGGCTGGCTTTCGATGACGGAGAAGTTCAGCGACACCGAGCGAGAGGTTTTTCTCGGCACGATGCAGGACGTCTACCGATTGTTCACCGGGAAGGTGGCCGCCGGACGGAGACTTGACCTCAAGACGGTCGAGTCGCTCGCGGAGGGACGGGTCTACACCGGCCGGCAGGCGGTCGAGGCAGGGCTCGTCGATCGGCTGGGAACGCTCGACGACGCGATCGACGAGGCGAAGCGACTCGCGGGACTCGAGGCCGACGAGGACGTCGAGCGGCTGCTCCTTCCCGAGCCCCGCGGCCTGTTCGACGACCTGTTTGCGGCCGCCGGCGGTGAGGCGGGCCCGGTCGCCCGCCTGGCGGCGGCGCTGCCGCGGGGCGATCTGGCCACACGGGCGATGCTGATGGCCCGCGTCGCGGGAGTGCCGGGGCTCGAGCCGCTGGCGGCCGAGGTCGACACGCTCGCGAACCTGCTCTCAGGCCGGCCCCAACTGCTCCTGCCGGTGCGGATCAGGATTCGGTAGGAGCCGACGTCGACCCGGGGGGGGTGGGCTCGGAGCCTGTCCGCAGGTGTTGGTCGCAGAATTGGGCAGGTTGGCGAGGGACGGTTTGTGGGCTTCCGGGGGCTGGGATGGCCCAACGGCCCGCCGTCCCCCCGGCTCGCGCCGGGGGGCTTCTATGG
>CALGAS010000363.1 GCA_937959175.1 uncultured bacterium
GCCCGGGGCAGGCGGCCCGGATGCGTTCGATGATCGTTCGCAGCAGCCGCGTGCGTCCTGCAAAACTGCCGCCGAACCGCCCCGGCCGGCGACGGGCCGAGAGAAACTCGTGCAGGAGGTAGCCGTGACAGGCCTTGATGTCGACCATCCCAAAGCCCGCGGCTTCGGCATCGCGGGCCGCCGCGACGTAATGCTCGATGAGTTGCTCGACCTCACTGTCTGACACGACGCAGCCGTTATCGTCGGCTGCGACACCGTGGCGGGCGTCGAGGAGCGGATGGTGATAGGCGATCCGCGGCTGCCGCCCCGCTGCCGTCGGCCGTGAGAACCGACCCGAGTGGGTCAGTTGCAGGGCCACGAGCAGATCGTCGGCGGTGTCAAACGACCGCCGGTGGGCCTGCCGGACTGTTTCAAGCAGCCTGGCAAAGCCCTCGCGTCCACAGGCTGCCGCTAGCAACTGATTGGGATTGGCCCGGCCCTCGGCGACCACGGCCACCGCCTCGCCACCCCAGATCAGCTTCGCACCGCTCTCACCGAACCGCCGCCACCGCCGCAGGAGCGTCTCGCTGGGCGTGCCCGCGGCGGTCGCGTCCCAGCCCTCCATCGGGTGGATGCACCAGCGGTTGCCGACCTGGCGGCCGCCAATCTCGAGCGCTGCGGCGAGAGGCGAGCCTTCCGCCGCGGCCAGGGGCTCGTCGTCCACCGGCAGCGGCGCGGCGAGCGTTGCCAGATGGGCCCGGAGCGCTGCTGCGGTCTTGAATCGGGCGATCCGCGGAAATGAGGGATTTGCTGCTGCCATGACACGGCCGATAGTATCACCGCGGCAGGCGGGCCGTCGATGCAGTCCGCTCTCGCCGCCTCGCTGGTCCCTCCCAGTCGTGCCCGTTGCCCGCAATGCCGATGCCCGTCGATCCCGCCAGCCTCGTCCGTCCCCGCCGCTCGATCCGCGGGATCTCGGCAATCCTCCTGCCCTTCACGCCCGCCGGCATCGACTGGGACGCCTTCACCGCCCACGTGGCCCGCACGGCCCAGGCAGGGATCACGCCCGCCGTCAACATGGACACCGGCTACGTCCAACTGCTCGACGACGCCACCCGCCAGCAGGCGCTCCGCCTGGCCCGCGACGCGATTGGCGACGGCGAACTGGTCGCCGGAGCCTGCGTCGTCGATTCACCGGGGGCAGCCTTTGATGCGGCGGCCTACGCCCGGCAGTTCGAAATGATCGCGGCGGTCGACGGGCTCCCGGTGGTGTTTCCCTCGTTTGGGCTCACCACCGGCAGCGATGCCGACTTCCTGGAGCGATACCAGCAGCTTGCCCGGCAAACTCCCAAGTTCATCGGCTTCGAGCTCTCCACCGCCTTCGTAACGAGCGGCCGGGTTCTCGGCCTCGACGCCTACGCGGAACTGATCCAGATTCCCAACTGCATCGGGGCCAAGCACTCCTCGTTGTCCCGCCGCCTGGAATGGGAGCGGCTGGCCCTCCGAGATCGGCTCCGCCCGGAGTTTCATGTCTTCACCGGCAACGACCTCGCGATCGACATGGTCCGGTACGGCAGCGACTGGCTGCTCGGCCTCTCGACTGCC
>CALGAS010000364.1 GCA_937959175.1 uncultured bacterium
ACCCTCGCCGATCCGAACAAGCTCCTGGCGAGCGTCCGGTCGCTCGTCGAACTGGGCTGAGCCGGGGTCACGGTGCAGACCGCGCACTGGCGGCACCGGCCTGACCGGCCGCCGCCTCGGCATGCCCCCGAATGGTTTCGTGCCGACGAGGACCTGCTTGCCTACCGCCCGCGGCTCGGCGGCATCTCCTTCGGGCACCGCTTCGGCTTCGCGCTCGGGGGCAAGAAGGGACAGGCACGGGACTGGCCTTCCGTGCGAGAAAGAATTTTCGGCACCCAACGGCCGCCCTTGCAAGATTGACGGCGGCGTCTTATCGATCGAGGCGATTCTCGTGTCCGAGGCATGCTCGTTGGGAGTCTGAGGACGGCAGCGTGCTCGAGGCTGCGAGTGTCGCAGCATTTACTCGGCTGGTAGCCGGGCAATGATCCGCAGTGGTCCTCCGCTACCACCTTCAATCTTCATCGGCAGAGCGGTCACGGTTGCACCTTCCGCAGGCATTTCTTCCAGCAACGCCACGTTCTCAAAGATTGGAATATTCGCACTGCAGAGGGCGACGTGTGATTCAAAATGCGTCGCTGGGCCATAGTCGATACTCGCCGTGTCGATCCCCACTGCCTTGATCTGCCGCTGCTTCGAAAGCCAGGTAGCGGCCAGCGGCGAAAGGCCTGGAAAGCGAAGTGCAGCGACAGCCTCGGGGCCTGTCTTGTCGGTGCCGAGATACGCCGAGCGGTTAGCCCACCGCGCCGCCCAGCCCGTCTTCAGCAGCACAATCAGATTCCGCAGGGGTCGCTGATGCTTCTTTTCCCAGGCCATCAGATCATCGATGGTCACCAGATAGGTCGGGTCGGCTGCGCACTGCTGTGTGACATCGATCACAGCCGCTTCGCCGATCAGCCGCTCCAACGGCAGTTCATCAGCTGTCAGCCCATCTGCTGAGAAATGCCGAGGCGCATCGAGATGTGTTCCTCCATGCTCAGCAGTGGTAAAGCGATTGGCCGCGTAGTAGTAGCCTTTGGCGGTTGGTCCGTTGTCGCCCGGCTGAAACTGAAAGCCCTTTTCCGTCGGCCAGTAGATCGTGTCGGCATTGAAGCGGTGCGTCAGGTCCACCAACCGCCCGGCATCCTCGGCATGCACTGCAGAGACCAGGCATGGCAGTACGAGCACAAGACTCACCGCCACCAGACAGTTCGTTATCTTCATGATCTCAATCCTCACGACCCCCGTATCCAAATCCCACGAATTCAACGCAGCCTATCCCACGACGCACCACTCGGCTGCAGGCGGCAAAATTTTCGTCGCTGGGCCGAGGTCAGACCAGCCATCAGAACCAAGACGCTTGCGACACGAGTTGACATCGGAAACTCTCCCCCTCTCGACAGCACGGGTGATACCCGGGCCGGTTCGCAGACCTGTCGATGACATCCCATGCGGGCGAGCCACCGTCCCGCTTCCACCGGGTCTGCTTCCGGCGTGAAGAAGTCAGACTCGTACGATCGACGAGGGCGAGTCTACTGACTCACCGACCGTCAACGAGGTTTCGATTGCGCAGAAAGCATTTCCGGATGCGTCACCGGAGGGCGGCCCGCGAGGATCCTTGTAGCCTTGAACGCGTTGCGGCAGACGGGTGAGCCTGCGCTTCTTCGCAGACGTTGTTGAACATCCGCGAGAGGCTCCGGGATGCTCGGGCCTTCCCTGCGTCGGCTCGTTGCCCATGCCAATCGAGCGGCGTTGCGACGAGCTCACATCGGCCACCGTAGCTGGCCCTGCCAGGATCAGAAGGAGCGGCCAAATCCCGGAAAACCGCCCGCCGCACGCCACCCTGCCCGCCCCACGGGGGGATCGGCTATCATGACCTTAAACGCCGGCCGCGTGCAGTTGTGCCGCCCGCCCTCCCTGTCCACCGATGTTCGCCGACATCCTCGATACCAGCTTCTGGCTCACGGCCACCGGAATCTTCGGGCTGCTGGCGCTCTCAGCTTTTTTCTCCGGTTCGGAAACCGCGCTGACGGCGGCTTCCCGAGGCAAACTCCGGGCTCGGGCCGACAAGGGCTCCCGCGGCGCGGAAACGGCCCTCGACGTCACCGAGGATGGCGAACGGATGATTGGCGCATTGCTCCTGGGCAACAACGTCGTCAACATCCTGGCCGCTTCGCTGGCCACCGCCCTGCTGACCAAGGTCTTCGGGGCCTCGGGGGTGGCGGTCACCACGCTGGTGATGACTCTCCTGGTACTGATCTTTGGCGAGGTGCTGCCGAAGACCCTCGCCATCCTTGCGCCCGAAGCCGCCTCGGCCCGGGTCGCGCCGGTGATCCGGCTGATGATGTGGCTCTTCGGTCCGATCATCACGTTGATCCAGGGTCTGGTCCGCCGTGTGCTCGGCCTGTTCGGCGTGCGAACCGATCCCGGCCGCCACATTCTCTCCCTTCGCGAGGAGATCGCCGGGGCGATCGCCCTGGGTCACTCCGAGGGGGCGATGGAGAAGGAAGACCGCGACCGGCTGCTCGGCGCGCTCGATCTGTCCCATCGCGATGTCTCCGAGATCATGAAGCATCGCAGCCAGATCGAGATGATCGATGCCGACAAGCCCCCCACCGAGATCATCCGCCAGGTGCTGGCCAGCCCCCACACCCGGCTGCCGGTCTTCCGCGGCACCGACGAAAACATCCTCGGCGTCATTCACGCCAAGGAACTCCTCCGCGCCATGGACCAGCTGCTCCGGGCCGAGAATGGCGACTGGTCGGCCCTCCATGACCTCGATGTCCTCGAGGTCGCCATGCCGCCCTACTTCGTGCCCGAGACGACCCCGCTCGACGAGCAGATGCGGCAGTTCCTCCGCCGCCACACCCACTTCGCCCTCGTGGTCGACGAGTATGGCGCCCTCCAGGGGCTGATCACCCTCGAAGACATCCTCGAGGAGATCGTCGGAGAGATCACCGACGAGTTCGACGTCGGCGAGGAGCACGCGATCAAGCAGACCGCCGACGGGGACTATCTCGTGGACGGCACGCTCGCGATTCGCACGCTCAATCGGGCCCTCGACTGGCAGCTGCCCGATGATGAGGCCAACACGGTGGCCGGGCTCGTGATTCACGCGGCCCAGGAGATTCCTGAGGTCGGCGAGGCCTTCTCGCTGCACGGCTTCCGCTTTGAGGTTGTGGGCAAGGAGGGCAATCGGCTGACCCGGCTGCGGGTGGCGGCGGAGCCGGAGGCCGCCGCCTGACAGAAGACATCAGGCCCGGAAAACAGCCGCCGAACGACCTTGCGAGCCGATTGACTGGCCTTCTATAGTCCCGCCCCCCGCCTCCTCCGTCAGTGAGGCGAATGTCCCGCCGGCTGCGCCATGCCTGTCGCGTCCCGTCGCTCCGCCCGCCTCTCGCCCGGCCGTTCCGGCCGTGCGATCGGCCTCCTCGCCCTTGCCTTCGCCGCGACGGCAATGCCGCCCGCACACGCCCAGCGGCTGGCCAACGGATTTCACGAAGCATCCCGCGATGCCGCCATGCCGGCTCCTGTGCCGACCGGGGGGCCGATCGCGGAAGTCCCCCAGCCGCATGTGCCGGAGGCAGTCTCCCGTCCGGCAGGCTGGCCCACCGATCCTGCCCCGAGCCCCGTCGGGCGACACGTCTTTTCAAGCATCCGGGATCGGCCCGGCGAACCCCTCGACGGCCCCGTGGCCGTGGCGGACGATGATGCAAGTTCCGGCGGCGTCGAGCCCGCCCAATACGTGGAGCCGGCCCCGCCGCCGCTGACGGCCGAGCAACTCGCTTCCGCCCGCTCGCTCGAGGCCGCCGAGGTCGTCGCCCGGGTGGGGCCCGAGGTGGTGCTCGAGGCCGATCTGATGACACCCAAGGCGCTTGCCTGGCTCGAGCAGGTCAGCCCAGGCCTGCCCCCGGAAAAGATTCGGGCCCTCAAACTTGAGATCTGCAAGCAGGTCATCAACCCGCACATCGAAACCCTGCTGGTCTATGTCGATGCCTGTCGCGAGATTCCCGAAGACAAGCTTCCGGAAATCCGGGCCAATGTCGACAAGGCCTTCGACGAGCAGCAACTCCCCCGCATGATGGAGGAAGAGGGCGTCGCCAACTCACTCGAGTATGAGCGGCTGCTCCGCAAACGGGGCATGTCGCTCGACCGGATGCGGAAGATGTTCTTCGAGCGGGGCCTGGCCCAGGAATGGCTGCGGAAGAACGTCGGTGCCGACGAGGAGATCCCCCACGCCGATCTGATCGCCTGGTATCAGAACCATCTTGACGACTATGCGTATCCCGCCAAGGCTCGCTTCGAGGTGCTGACCGTCAAGAAAGGACTGAAGCGATCCCGGGCCGCCGCCTGGGACATGCTCGCCGCGATGGGCAACGAGGTGCTCGGGGGCCGTCCCTTCGCCGAGGTGGCCCGCAGCCGCTCGGAAGGTCCCACGGCCTCCCAGGGCGGTGTCTTTGACTGGACCGGCAAGGGGAGTCTCGCCTCCGAGACCCTCGACGAGGCCGTTTTTTCCCTGCCGATCGGTGAACTCAGCGCCATTCTTGAAGATGACGACGCCGTCCACATCGTCCGCGTGATCGAACGTGAGGCGGCCGGCCGCACGCCGTTTCTCGAGGCCCAGGTGGGAATCCGCTCGCAGCTGCTGCTCGAGCAGCGGCAGGCAGCCGCCGACGAGTATCTCAACAAACTGCGGGCCCGAACCCCCGTCTGGACGATCTTCGACGACCCGACCGGTTCGGCCTCAACGCCGACCTTCACAGCCGGCCGGCCGACACCGAGCCGCCGCTGATCGCCAAACCGCTGCCCGGCAGGAGCGGCTTCACGCCGCATCGCTCATGCCGCGGTCGCAGCGGGGCTGATTGCCGCTCGGAGGAGCGCCAGATACACTGCTAACTCCTCCGCGCCAGGCCCGAATTTCCTGCCCCCGGCGGTCGCTCGCGACGTTCCCAGGAGCCCTCTGCCATGACCCCTCCCACCTCCAAAGTCGCTCCAGAATCGGACGCAGCCTGGACCCCCCCCTGGCCAGGTACCGCCGCCGACGGCACGGCCCGGCTCGAATACGGTGGTCAGGCTCATGACCTCCCCGTCGTGGTGGGGACGGAAGGGGAACGGGCCGTCGACATTGCCAGGCTCCGCTCGCAGACCGGCCTGATCACGCTCGACGAGGGCTATGTCAACACCGGCTCGACCGCCAGCGCGATCACCTTCCTCGATGGCGAGAAGGGCATCCTCCGCTACCGGGGCTACCCGATCGAGGTGCTGGCCGAACGCTGCGACTTCGTCGAGGTGGCCTATCTGCTGATCTACGGCGAGCTGCCCACCGTCGACCAGCTCGACCACTTCCGCTCGTCACTCGTCCTCCACACGATGATCCACGAGGACATGCGGAGCTTCTACGGCGGGTTTCCTCGCGACGCCCACCCGATGGCGATCGTCGGCAGCGTGGTCGGGGCACTTTCGACCTTCTACCAAGACTCCCTCGATGTCCGCGATGCCCGACAGGTCGAGGTGAGCGTCCACCGGCTCCTTGCCAAGCTCCCCACGATCGCGGCCTACAGCCACAAGAAGTCGTGCGGCCAGCCGCTGATGTATCCGAGAAACGACCTCTCCTACTGCGAGAACTTTCTCCACATGATGTTCGCGGTGCCCTGCGAGGAGTACCACATCGACCCCGATTTCGCAGAAGCCCTCGACATGCTCCTGATCGTGCATGCCGACCACGAGCAGAACTGCTCGACCAGCAC
>CALGAS010000365.1 GCA_937959175.1 uncultured bacterium
ATGGCCCAACGGCCCGCCGTCCCCCCGGCTCGCGCCGGGGGGCTTTTATTGCGTCTGCGCGCGGAATATGGGTTCGCGAGGGGTGGGCCGGTGCCGTGGAGCCGGCGTTGCTGGTGAGTGCAGGCAGGGATGCCGAGAGCGAGCCAGCATCGAGCGAGCGGAGGGCAGGGATGCCCGCAGCGAGCGTCCGAGCGACACGGCACTGGCTCGCCCCGAGCCTGCGTGGTGTTGGGCGTGGGAAGACGGGTGCACGAGGGGAGTGAAACCGACTGCTGCCTGGCGGTGTAGAGTTGGAAAACGAGCCGTCGGCGTCTGCCGCGGCGATGAATCCCCTGGAGAACTGCCATGCGTCTGCCCAGCCCCGTTCGCCTCCTGGCGGCTCTTGCCCTCGTTGCCGTGATTGCCCCGCTCGCCAAGGCCGAGAAGCTCGATCTCGATCGGGTCGCCGGGGATGCGGTCTGGCTGATGCACCTCGACGTCGACGCGATGCGGGAGTCAATCGTCGTCCAGAAGATGTACGCCCGGATGGCCGAGAAGCATCCCCAGGTCGAGAAGATGATGGGGATGGGGGCGATGATGATGGGGATGGATGTCCGCAAGGATCTCCACGACGTCACCGTCTACGGTCTCGACACCGACAAGAAGAACGCCGTGATGATCGTCCATGCCGACGTCCGGCGGGAGCAGCTCGAGAAGATGGTGGAGAAGGCCCGCGACCATGAGACGCGGGAGCACCGCGGCATCACGATCCACACCTGGACGCACAAGGGCTGGAAGGGCCGGGGCGGCCCGGCGGCAGGTGCCTTCTACCGCGACGACATGCTCGTCTTCGCCCGCTCGGCGGATCGGGTCGAGGTGGCGATCGACGTGCTGGCCGGCAAGGCCGACGCCGTCGCCGGCGACAGCCCGCTGGCCGGCCGGACGCGGCCGGGCTCGATCATGGTGGCCCGCGCCTCGGAGGTCGATCCCGACACGAAGTGCCCCGTCCTGCGGCAGGGCCAGGGCTTCCGGGTGGCCATCGGTGAGCACGAGGGCGAATCGTTCTACCGGGCCCTGCTCGAGATGGACTCGGAAGAGGCGGCTGAACTCGCCGAGGATGTGACTGAGGGGCTGGCGGCGGTCGTGGCGCTTGGATGCAAGGACGATGACGTCATGGAACTCGTCGAGAAGCTCGAGACGATGACCAGCGGCACGACCTGCCTGATCGCCTGGGACGCCGACGCCGATGACGTCTGGGAGGTCGCCGAGCGGATGGCCGAGAAGATCGAGGCCAAGATGGCTGCCAAGCGGAAGCGGTGGGGCGGCAAGAAGGGCGGCTGCGACGAGTGCGGGAAAGACGGCTGTGGCGATTGCGGCAAGGGTGGCTGCGAGAAGGGTGAGTGCGGAGAAGGCAAGTGCCCGATGCAGAAGAAGGCCGAGGCGGAGGAAGAGGTTGAAGAAAAAGAGGCCCGCCGGCCGTTCCGCGACGATGAGTTTTAAGGGAGGCGGGAGCCTGGTCACGTCAGGCTCCCGGCTGTCGGGGTAGACTCTCCGGTCGGAGGTCGACGCTTCGTGGATGACGCCCCGCACGCCGATGACGCGATCCTGGCCCGCCGCGCCGCTGAGGGCTGCGTCGAGAGTTTCGCCACGCTGGCCCGTCGTTACCAGGTGCCGGTCGTCCACTACGTCCGACGGCTGGCGGGACGGGTCGGCGGGGAACAGGCCGACGACGTGGCCCAAGACACCTTCCTGCGGGCCTGGCGACGGATCGATCAGTACGACTGTCGCTGGGCCTTCTCCACCTGGCTGTTCACGATCGCCAGACGAACCTGGCTCAACCATGCCCGCGGGAGCCGCCGGCGACGGGTGCGGGAAACGGCGGCGGCGGTCGCCGGGGTGTGCATTGTCGAGCCGGCGGTCGGTCTGCTGGAGGAAGAACGGGCCGCCCGGCTCTGGGACGTGGCAGCTGCTGAGCTCTCCGAACGAGAGTTCACGGCGGTCTGGATGCGGTACGTCGAAGAGAAGTCGCTGGCGGAGGTGGCCGAGGTGCTCGGCCGGCCCGTGGCGACGACCAAGGTGATTCTGTTTCGGGCCCGGCGACGGCTAGCGCCGCTGGTTCGCGACCTGACCGGATGGAGTGACTGAGATGCGACAGGAAGACCATGCAGAGCGTGCCCGCCATCGGCGGCGAAGCAGCCCGGCAGCAACGCTCCGCCGCGAGGCGATGCGGGAGCGGCCAGGCTTTTCGGCGGAACTCCACCGGCGGCTGCTCGAGCGGCTCGAGGTGAGCCCGGGGCGGCGACGGCGGCCGACAGCAGTCGAGCCGGCCCGGGCGGAAGATTCCAGCGGTCATCCGCGGCCGGGGCGGTGGCTTGTAACGGCGAGCCTGGGCGGGCTGGCCGTGCTCGCATCGTTGAGCATGGTCGGCCGGTTCAGGCCGGGCGGGGAGCCGGCGGCGCGGGCTCTTGGTGAGCCGGCGGCCGTGGCGGTGGCGGACGAGTTGCCCGCGGAATCGGGAACGGCGGCGATTCCGGTGACGGCCGAGGTGGGCATCGACCAGTTGCCGATGTTCGACGAGATCGGCGACGGCGTCGTGGAGAGCGTTGCGACGCTGGCAGTTTCGCTGCTCGAGGTGCCCGATCTCACGATGCTGGCCGATTTGGGGGTGTCGGTTGCGGAAGGGGGTCAGGCAGGTCGGTAGGTGGTGGAGGCAGGTTGGGCGGGCGAAATACGGGTCCGCGAGGGGTGAGCCCGTGCCGTGGAGACGGCGTTGCTGGCGAGCGAAGGCAGGGATGCCGGGAGCGAGCCAGCATCGAGCGAACGGAGGGCAGGATGCTCGCAGTGAGCGTCCGAGCGACACGGCACGGGCTCGCCCCGAGCTCCGGAGGTGGTGATCGCGGATTGGGCGGGTTGGTGGTGAGCGGTT
>CALGAS010000366.1 GCA_937959175.1 uncultured bacterium
CTTGGCCAGCACCTGGCCACGCTCGATGCCATCACGGGAGATGCCTCGCAGCAGGCAGCCGACGTTGTCGCCGGCCTGGCCGCTGTCGAGCACCTTCTTGAACATCTCGACGCCGGTGACGGTCGTCTTCTCGGCCTTCTCCTTGAGGCCGATGATCTCGACCTCGTCGCCGACCTTGACCTGGCCCCGCTCGATCCGGCCGGTGGCGACGGTGCCACGACCCTCGATCGAGAAGACGTCCTCGATCGCCATCAGGAAGGGCTTGTCGAGCTCGCGGGTCGGCTCCGGGATGTAGGAGTCGACCGCGTCGAGCAACTCGCCGATGCACTTGTTGGCCTCGGGATCGCTGGGGTTGTCGTAGGCCGGCTTGCCGGCACCCCGGATGATCGGCACATCGTCGCCGGGGAAGCCGTACTTGCTGAGCAGCTCCCGAATCTCCATCTCGACGAGGTCGAGCAGCTCGGGATCGTCGACGAGGTCGACCTTGTTGAGGAAGACCACCAGCGCCGGCACGCCGACCTGCTTGGCCAGGAGGATGTGCTCCCGGGTCTGCGGCATCGGGCCGTCGGCCGCGCTGACCACCAGGATCGCCCCGTCCATCTGGGCGGCGCCGGTGATCATATTCTTGATGAAGTCGGCGTGGCCCGGGCAGTCGATGTGGGCGTAATGCCGTTTGTCGGTCTCGTATTCCACGTGGCTGACGGCAATCGTGACGGTCTTCGTGTCGTCACGGACGGTGCCGCCCTTGGCGATGTCGGCGTAGCTCTTGGCGACCGCGAGATCCTTGGCGGCCTGCACCGCCACAAGGGCTCCGGTGAGCGTGGTCTTGCCGTGGTCAATGTGGCCGATGGTGCCGACATTGACGTGCGGCTTGGTCCGGGTGAACGTGTCCTTTGCCATGCTCTCTCCTGCTAACTCCTCACGAGTGAAAAAACGGAACGATCAATCTTGGGTCGATCCGAAAACTGTTTCTCGATTCTCTGAAAACCAAGTCGGGCGGACTTCTGAAACGGACGGTCTCGATCTACGGTGCCGAAAAGCTGCTGATGGGACTTGAACCCATGACCTCGTCCTTACCAAGGACGCGCTCTACCACTGAGCTACAGCAGCCAATGTACCTGGTGTTTCTGGGAAGTCGGTTGCCTCGTCGGGTGGTTCAGGTGAGCGGCACGGCGGGTGGGCGGAAAAGCGGGTGAAGGGAATCGAACCCTCGTCTTTAGCTTGGAAGGCTATTGCTCTACCATTGAGCTACACCCGCGGGGCCGGGGCAACACCCCGCAGCACCCGAACCGCCAGCGGAATGCGTCGGCTGCCGGATGGTGCAGGGCTCCGGGGAATCGCAGTGGGGAGTGCAGGATTCGAACCTGCGAAGGCAAAGCCATCAGATTTACAGTCTGACCCCGTTGACCGCTTGGGTAACTCCCCGCGTGGTGTGTTGGTGTGCGGTGTGTGGTCGCGTCTCCAGTATGAAGCCTAAACGGTTGTCGTGACGGTCGCCGATCGCTCGAAACAGCCAGGCACACCGACGAAGCCGAATCTCCCGAGCGATTCCAGCCCCGCCGACGTCGGGCATGCCCGGTCCGGACGGCCGCCCGACGGCCGGCGCCCCGCAGGACGAGGCCGCCAACGCTGAGCTAGCGGCGGGAGTTGAACCCGCAACCTGCTGATTACAAATCAGCTGCTCTGCCAATTGAGCTACGCTAGCGGCCGGTCGAAACCGCGAATCGATGAAGTGTACGGATTCGCATTTCCCATGCAAGCCGGCCCCCTTTTTCTGGCCCTGCGGGCCGCGGCCCTCGATCCCGCCACCCCGCCCGGGCGGACCGATTTCAGCCGAGGACGAGCTCGAGCATCGAGAAGTCGTCGTGAAAGTCTTCCCGACCGGAAAGGTCGCGGACCCGCCCCAGGAGGATATCCAATGGCCCCGCTGCCCCGGCCGGCTGGTCCCGCCGGCCCGCCGATGCCTCGGCCAGCGTCTCCACAAAGGCGTCAAAGGGCCACATCCCCCCCTCGGGGAGGCTGATCTCGAAGGCCCCATCGCTATATACGAAAAGGCTCGATTCCGGGGGCACCTCCACCTCATCGGCGGTAAACTCCAGCCCCTCGACCGCCCCGATCAACGGCCCTTCCGAGTCCAGGAGCCGCTGCCCCCCCCCTGCCGGGAGGAGCAGGGCCGGCGGATGGCCGCCGCCCGCCCACCGCAGCCGGCGGCTGGGCCGATCGAAGACCCCATACCAGGCGGTGAAGAACATGTCGTTTTGCCGCTCCATCGGGAAGGCCTTGTTGAGCGCCGCCAGAACATCGGCAGGACGATGGAAGTCGGTCTGGGGCAGGGCCTCGCTGCGAATCGCGTTCAACGCCGAGACCGACAAGAGCGCCGCCCCCACGCCGTGCCCGCAGACATCGAGCAGATAGACCGCCAGCGTGTCGTCGTCGAGGTCGTGGTAGCCGAAGGCATCGCCTCCGAGGGCCGCCGATGGAATGAATCGCCAGTCTGCACGGATGCTGCCGAGCGACTGCGGCGGCGGCAGCAGCGAGCGGACGTAGGTGGCGGCCGTCGCCAGATCGTTCGCCAGGATCTGCTGGCTCTTCTGGAGCGCCCGGAAGGCCTCGTTCCGCTCGGCCAGCGCGATGTAGCCCCGCGAGTGGTGGCGAACCCGGGCGATCAGCTCGAGCCGATCGGGGAGTTTCACGATGTAGTCGTTGGCCCCCAGGGCGAAGGCCTCCGCCTTGACCGTCGGCTCTTCCTTGGTGGACAAGACGATCACAGGCACGTCGCGGAATCGCTCGTCAGCCCGATACCGCCGGACCAATTCCAGGCCGTCGACCTCGGGCATCACGAGATCCTGGAGAATCACGGTCGGCTCGACCTCGGCCGCCTTCTCAATCGCGGCGGTCGCATCCTTGCAGTAATGGAGCGTGATCCCCTCCTCACCGGCAAGCATTCGACGGACGGCCTCACCGATGATCGGCTGGTCGTCGACAAGCAGGACGCTCGTGCCGCGGGCGGCGGGAGTGGCGGGGATGGCCATCGCCCCAGGCTACCAGACGCCTGCCCGCGGGCAGCAGGCCGGCCATCCCGCGCCTCACTTCGCCGATTTCTTGACCCGGCAGGCTGGCTGCTGGGCGAGTGAAAACACAAGCACCTCCTCGCCGGTGATCGTCGAGATGTCGTGATGCACGCTCACCATCCCGACACCCGTGGCCCGGCAGACGATCTGCTCGAGCCGGGGCCGTCCGGTGGCCACCATGTGGGCGCGGACCTGCTTGAGCAGCGACCGTCCGTTGCCGTTGTCGCTTCCATTACCACCGCTGTGGGCACCGCCGCTGTGGATTCCGCGGCCGTCGGGGCTGCCGGCTCGATCACGCTGCCGGCCGTCACCGTCGCCGTCGCCGTCGCCGGCCGGGGCCGCAGACGCGGCCCCGGCATCGTCGCGAGGGGTCAGGAGTTGCCGCTCCGCCGCGGTCAATTCCGCGGCCGCCGGGGCTGCCGGCTCGATCACGCTGCTGGCCGTCACCGTCGCCGTCGCCGGCCGGGGCCGCAGTTGCGGCCCCGGCATCCTCGCGGGGAGTGAGAAGCTGCCGCTCCGCCGCGGTCAGCACGCCCTGGAGCCGGACCACGAGCAGCGTGCCGACGAGGTGGGCATGAATGTCCCGCGGACCGCGACCGATGAACTCCTGCTGAAACCTCGAGATGCCGTCGCAGACGGCCGCCTCGATCTCACCTTGGGACTTCATGGCCTTTCCCCTTTACGGTTGTCAGCCATCGGCCTGCCGCCGACCCTCCATCCGTGCCACCGCGGCCGCCAGGGGCTGGCGACCCACGGCTCCTGCCGGCATCCGCTGCGATCCGTTGCCGATCGAGCGGCCCGCGGGCACCCCGACTCCGTCGCGGGACGCCAGCCCGGCCGGCCGGCCTTCACCGTTGCCGTTGCCGGTGCCGTTGCAGATCCGGTCCCAGACCTCGCGGCGGTGGATCGGCATCTTGTTGTCGGCCTCGAAGCCGAGCCGAACGCGGCCCCCTTCGATCTCCAGAACCGTGATCTCGAGCACGATCTCCATCTCACCGGGCTGACCGATGACGACACTTTCTCGATTCTTCCTCGTCAATACCAACATGGGTCACCTTCCTCATGGTTGCGGATCCCTCCGGGATGATTCAGCGGGGAGCGGCTCCAGTGCCGTCCGCCGGCTGCAGTCCTGGCGTTCCACTGGCATGTGGATCGTGGCTGGTCGCATGGCCCGGCCACGCTGGCCGAGCCTGGAGATGCGTGTTGACGGGCACGCCGAGGGCCGGCAGGCCCTGACCCATCAGAAAAACATCCACCTGGGTCGCGGTTGCCAGCGTCTTGTGGATGCTTCCGGTCACAACGTCGATGTGGGCCAGCCCGCCGCGAAACGCGACGCCCGTCGCCTGATGGACGTTCTCGCAGAGGGCCTCGACCGATTGGTCGAAGAGCTGGCGGTGAAACTCCGCCACACGGCACGCGGCCGACTGGTCCTCCCGGGCAAGCCGCCGCTCCAACTGTGAAAACGGCTCTTGAAGGTGCACCACCATCCAGCCGCCGCTGCCCACGACCGTGACGCTCGTCGGGGAGCGGCCCAACAGCCCGTGCTCAAAGCTGCTGGCGGCTCGGGCCACGCGGCGGGCAAGCCACGTATCGGCTGGGAACGTGGTCTCGGCAGGAAGCGTGCCATCGGCAGGGAGCGCGGCATCGGCAGGAAGCGTGGCATCGGCCTGTGACCTGGCATACGAAGCCGGCTTCCCGGCGACCGTTCGGACAGGCCGCCTGGCGGCCGCGAGAGGAGACTGATTGCTTGTGTGCATGAGGCAGGCGGTCATCAGCGATGACGAGGACGGGGTGGGAACGGGGAACGCCGCGGCGTCGAATGGCAATAAAAAAAGCCGGCGTGAGAGGAGCCCCTGGCGGGGTTTGCCTCTCGCGCCGGCTTACGCTGCGACGGACCTCCCGGACCAATGCCGGTCTGCCCCTCGTCTCGTCTTCCGTTCGGTGGAACGTGTTGTCAGGTTGTGTTCCACGGCAACAACAGTGGGCAAAGCCACCGTCACCTCCCTGGAACGTGCCGGATTATATTGGGGGGTCTGGGGAACGCAAGCAAAATTTTCCGGCTGCGTTGTTTCGCTGCGGTGTTGTCGAAGTGGACACTCGCCAGCATTGAAGTCGACTCGATGAACTTCTCGTCGACTCAGGTTTTGTTCATGCCGCGGTGCCGCGGCTGCCGAAACTCCACCTACACAAACCCCTCCATGGAGGGGTATGAGTGAGTCTTCCGGCGGGTGCGACGCCGGCGGCAGGGCATGGCC
>CALGAS010000367.1 GCA_937959175.1 uncultured bacterium
TCGAGGAGGTTCGGGCTGACCGCGACGAGTTTTCCCGCCTGCTTTCGGAGTATCGGCAGCATCCTCGCCTGGTGCGATCGAGTCTCTGGGAGGCCTGCCGGGCCAAGATCTTTACCGGCGATGTCGAGACGTTCTACACCACCCCGGGTCAGCTCGAGCTCGAACTCAATCGGGATCCTGCGGTCCAAAAGGAGCGGCAGCAGCGGCAAATGCAGGGCGGCCAATCTGGTGGTCGGGGGCGGTAAAATGCAGGAGGTGACGGGCGAGCCAGACGGAGGGCAAGCGATGCACGTGACAGATCGAGCGGCCGGCCAGAGGCCGGCCACGGCGGCCGCGGGCATCGATCTGAAGTGCGTCGGTCTTTCGAAGTCGTTTCGTGACTTCTGGATGCGTCCCCGGGTGCGGGCTGTCGAGTCGCTCGATCTCGAGATTCAGCGCGGGGAAATCTTTGGCCTGCTTGGCCCGAACGGCTCGGGCAAGAGCACCACGATCAAGATGATCCTGGGGCTGATCACGCCGACCGCCGGCAGGATCGCCGTGCTTGGTCACCGTCCGCGGGATGTGGCCACCAAGCGGCAGATCGGCTACCTCCCCGAAGAGAGTTATCTCTACCGCTTCCTCTCGGCACGTGAAACCCTCGACTTCTACGGTCGGCTGTTCCGAATCCCGGCGCGGGAGCGGCGAGAGCGGATCGACCGGCTCCTCGCGATGGTGGGGCTCGAGGCGGTTGGTCATCGTCCGGTCGGTGAGTTTTCCAAGGGCATGCAGCGACGGGTCGGACTGGCGCAGAGCCTGATCAACGATCCCCAGTTCCTCATCCTCGATGAGCCGACCAGCGGGATGGATCCGGTCGGTGCCCGCCAGATCCGCGACTTGATCGCCGATCTCGGCCGACGGGGCAAGACGGTGCTGCTGTGCACGCATCAACTCTCAGACGTGGAGGACCTCTGTGACCGGGTGGCAATCATGTTCGGCGGCCGGATTCGTGCCACCGGGCGGTGTGACGAACTGCTTGAAGACGAACAGGCCTCGACCATTCATACTCCGCTTCTCGATCCAGCCGTGGCGGATGAGGTGCGGGGAGTGCTGGCCCGTCACGGCCTCGCACCGGTAACCATCGAGCGGCCCCGCCGGCGTCTCGAGACGGTGTTTCTGGAGGTGGTTGAGCAGGCCCGGGCTGCCGGGCTCGAGACGAGCGGGGCCCGCGCGGGCGGGGCGGTGCCCGACTTCCTGCGCGGTGACGAGCGAGCCGGTTCGGCCGCCGGTCAGGCTGTCCCGGGAGAAGCGACCGCGGCGGCGGACGGGGTTGCTCTGTCCGAGAGAGATACCGCCGGCCGCGGGGCAGACATCGACACGGCCCTGCTCGACAGCCTCCTGCCGGATGCCGCCGATGACCCGTCAGCCTGAGCGAGGTGTGCGGCACCGTTGGCCTTCCAGGCCAGTCGTTGTTCGAGCGCGTTGGGCGGGCGGGGCAGCCGCAGCACTCGCGGTAGCCTGGTTGATTCAGCGGGCTGGTTTTCCGGCGGCGGCGGCGGCCGTAGCTGGAACCACCGCCCTCGTAATCGCGTTTGCCGTCGGGCTGTTCGCGGTGCAGGCGGCCCTAGGCGGCCGGTCCGGGATCACGAGTGTTGCACGGACCGTGGTCGACGAGGCGATCAGGATGCGATCGCCCCTAGTGCTCGTCATTCTGCTGGCAGCGACCCTGCCTGTCCTGCCGCTGCTGCTCGATCCTGACGAGCGACTGGCCTACCGGCTGCAGTTTCTCATCGGCTGGACCCTCGGAGGCGCGGGGCTGCTGCTCGGGCTCCTGACAATCTTCCTGGCCTGCGGCAGCATCTGTGGTGACATCGAGTCAGGCCGAATCCACATGACCCTCGCCAAGCCGCTGAGGCGGTGGGAGTACCTTGTCGGGAAGTGGCTCGGCATCCTCCTCTATGACCTCCTGCTCGTCGTCCTCGTCGGGGCGGGCTCCTACACGCTCGTGCAGATGCTGGCGGTCGATTCCGCTGCCGATGCAGCCGATCGTGATGCGGTCAGTCGGCAGGTGCTCGTCGCCCGCCGCAGCCTGGCACCCGGCCCGGACCGTCCGCAGGAATACGCCGCGGCCATCGACGCGGCCATCACCCAACTCGAGCGTGACGACCCCGACGCCGTCGGGCAGGAGCCGGACCGCGTTCGGCGTCGAATCCGGCGTGAGTACGAGCGACGATGGCACACGGTGACTCCCGATATGGAGACCACATTTGTTTTTTCCGGTCTCGGAGGAGCAGCCGATCCCGGCCGCGAGGTACAGCTGCAGGTCGAACCGCGGGTCAGCAACGTCGATGTCGATCTGGCTGACGTGCGGTTTGCAGTCTGGCTCAACGGACGGCCGTGGCCGATGGAAGAGGGTGTTCACCGCGACCTTACGCTGCCGAGCCGGGCGCGGCACGTGCTCGACCTTCCCAACGACGTGATCGGAGAGGCCGATACCCTGCGGGTTCGAATCGCCAACCGCAACCTCGTGCCTCCCGGGGAGACACGGCCGACGGCGATCACCTTTCCTCCCGGGGACGGGATGCAGGTCTACGTGAAGGCGGGGAGTTTCGAGGGCAACCTCCTCCGGTGTCTGGCGCTGATGTGGGCGAAGCTGGCGCTCGTGGCCGCGGTGGCCGTGGTGGCGGCGGCGGTCTTCGACCTCCCCTCGGCCATCCTGGCGACCCTCGTCTTCTACGCTACCGCCCTGGGCAGTGAGTTCTTTCAGGATGCTCTCGGGGTCTACAACGTGGTCGGGGAGAGCGGCTGGGAGCGGGCCGCCTCCCGAATCGGCTTTGCGGCCGGCTTCTTTCAGGCGGGGCGGTTCTACGAGGGCTTTCGGATGCTGCTCGGCTTTCTGGCCGATGGGGTGTTGGCGGTGCTGCCTTCCTTTGCGGCCGATGCCGCGATCTCACGGCTGGCGACCGGTATGATGATTCCCGTGCGGGATGTTCTCTGGCGGTTGGTGTTGTTCGTCGGGCTCTATCCTGCGGTGGTGGGCCTGCTGGGGTGGACGATTTTCGACCGCCGGGATCTGATTCGCTCTTCGTCCTAACGAGGCTGGTGGTTCCTGCCACCCGCTCGCATCCACTCCGAACGGTGGCCAGCTGATGACTGATCGACTCGTGCAGGCAGTCGCCGCGGTGGTGCTCGTAGCTGCGACGCTTACCGCGGGGTGGCTGGCGGCCTCGATCGGGAAGGAGCGGCAGCAGCAGAACCTCGTTGTCTCCACGGGTGAGACCCGGGGCATGCCTCCGCATGTTGCCCTTGCCACGGCGGCGCTGGGCACCTTCCGGGGGCTGGCGGTCGATGCCCTCTGGATGCGGGCCGGCGCGCTCCAGGACAAGGGCCTACCCTACGAGGCACAGACCCTCGCCCAATGGATCACGGCCTTGCAGCCTCGGTTTCCCCGGGTCTGGGCCTTTCAGGCCTGGAACCTTGCCTACAACATTTCGGCTTCGACACGAATCCCTGAGGAACGGTGGGGCTGGATTAACCGGGGGATGAATCTCCTCCGTTCCCGCGGCATCCCGCTGAATCCGGAGGATCCGGATCTGCCGATGGAACTGGGGTGGATCTACTTTCACAAGATCGGTGGCAAGAGCGACCGGGAACACTGGTACTTCAAGGCCCGTCTGGCCCGAGATTTCCGAGAACTGCTCGGTGATCAGACCGGAGGCGTCACCACCGAGCAGGCGATCGAACGGTTTGCAGTCATCGCTGATGCAGCCGACAGTTTGGCAGAACTCGAGAGCGAGCCCGACGTGCGGGCGGCGATCGACTTGATGGCGGAGCATGAAGCCCTGCCCGACGAGGCCTTTCTCCGGATGCTCGGCCGCGTCAGTCTGTACGGCCAGTCAATCGACGCCCGGATTCGATATGGCTCCGGGCTTCCCGAAGGCACGAACCGGCCGCTGCTGGCGGCCCTCCGTGAGAATCCCCGGCTTCGGGAGGCGGTGATCGGGAAAATCATTCCCCACCTCCAGAAGCGGATGCTCATCGATGTCTTCGGAATGGACCCTGCCTTCATGCTCGAGCAGATGCGGTCGTACGGCCCGCTGGACTGGGCCCATCCCCATGCCCATGGCATCTACTGGTCGGAGCAGGGCATCGCGCTGGCCCGGGAGAGCGTGAAGCGGGAGCAGGTCAACGAACTCAATCTGATCCGCACCCGGCTCGGCAATCTCCAGCATCTGATGCGGAGCGGCCGGATCGAATTTGATCCCCTCTCAAACCGGATCGACATTCTGCCCGATCCACGATTCATCGCAGCATACGAAACCGGGATGCGCGACGCGATCGGGCTGATTGAATCAGACGAGGGGCTTTCGGCTGGCGGATTCGGGCGGGCCACGGCCGCCGACCTGCTCGATGGCTATGAATCATTTCTCGAACAGGCGACGGTTTTTTCCTATCTCTACGGCGACCGCCAGCAGGCGGCAGCCTGCTATCAAAAGCTGCGACGGATCGCGGCCGACACCGGCCGCGGCAGCGATCCGCTCTACACCGGGGGGCTGGAGGATTTTCTGAGCCGGAAACTTGCCGATGTGATGGAGATCGAGATCTCCAATCTCCGCCAGTTTCTGGACGCGATGATCCAGCGGGGGCTGCTCGACGGTTTGGCCAAGGGCAGGGTCGACACGTTCACGCGGTTTGTCGGCCTTGCCCATGCTGCGTATGACCGCCGCTACAAGTCCTCAGCCGACAACCCGATTCACATCAATCCGGAAGCGCGGCTGCCGCCGTTTCCGAAAATTGTGGAGGCCTCGTTTGCCAACGTGATTCGCCGAGAGGCGGTTCCGATCCTGGTGCGGGCCCGAATCTGGGCCTGGGCTCCGGAATCGCTGCGGCAGCAGGCCTGGCCCGACGTTGGCGAGACGCTGACCGGACAGGCTGCCGCCGCCGGACTTGATCCGATTCGGGCCTTCCCGCCTCCTGCCGACAACAAGGAGGCTTCCGATGGGAGCGAGGCGGATGATGTTCCGCCGGACGAGGCATCGGCAGCCGTTCCGATCCGGCAGCCGGTGCCGTGAGGGCGTGATGAGCCATGGCGGCTCCGATTGCGGCCTTGAGCCTCAGCCGCCTCACTTCTTCAGAATGCTCTCATCGAGCAGATAGGGCAGCCCGCCCTTGAGAAGCCAGGGCTGCATCGCCGTCGAGTTGGTCTTGTTGGTGGTGCCCTGCCAGCGACTCTTGGGAGTCAGCAGTTGGCCGTACTCGTATGGCTGGAGGTCATCCTTGAGAAATCCGGTGTGGCCATCGCAGAACGCGACGACAACGCCGTCGGGGTGCGTGCTGGATGGCGCGAAGA
>CALGAS010000368.1 GCA_937959175.1 uncultured bacterium
TCACCTTCCAGTCGGCCGCATCCCAGCCGACCAGCAACAATCGTCGCTTTGCCATCAAGTCTCCTTCTCGGCAGCACTCTCAGCCCGTCGGCTGGCCGGTCGCGGCCTGGCGGTACTCGCGAGGCGTCTGCCCGATGTGCCGGCGGAAGAACCGGCTGAAGGCTGCCGCCTCGGCGAAGCCCAACTCGGCGGCGACCGCCGTGATCGGCACGGTCGGATCGGCGAGCAACGCCTTGGCGCGGTCCAGCCGGCGGATGCGGATCTCTTCCGACGGCGAATGGCCGACCAGCCGGCGAAACTGCCGCTCGAAGGTCCGCCGGGAGATCCCCAGATCCTCGGCGATCTGAGCCGTCGGGGGCCCCTTGTGGGCATGTTCATCGAGATAGGCCAGCCACCTGGCCAGCGAGCTTGCCCCGTCGGACTGGCCCACCGTTGACTCGCGGGGAACCAGTTCCGTGGCCGGCACCAGTTCGACCGGCATCTCCGGTCGCGAGATTCGGCCGGCAGCAAGCAGTTCGCGGAGCACCGCCACGCCGCGGGCCGCCACCGCCTCGCAGGGCACCTTGATGCTCGTCAGCGTGGGAACTGAGCCGGCCGCCAGCGCCGAGTCGTCGACGCCGACCACCGCGACGTCGCCGGGCACATCGAGCCCCAGCCGCTGGCAGCGGAAGGCGATCGCTCGGGCCGTCCAGTCGTTGAGGCAGAGCACCCCGAGCGGCCGCGGCAGCGAGGTGAGCAGCTCTGTCAGCGGCCGGTCCTGTTCGAGCCGAGCCTCGTCGTCGATGCCGCCAAAAAGCAGGGCATCGATGTCGTGGGTAACCGTCGCCCGGCCCCGCGTTGCGAGCACGCGGGCGAAGGCCTCGGCCCGGGCCCGGGAGCCCTGCGTCTGCGTGTAGCCGACATGCAAGAATGACTCGACGCCAATCCCCAGCAGATGGTCCATCGCAAGCCGGGCGATCGACCCCGGATCGGTGTAGATCACCGGCAGTCGCGGATCGAGGATGTCGCCGCGGACCGAGACGGCCGGCACCCCGCCCCGCATGACCCAGTCAACGAGTTCGCCGGTCGGGCCTTCATAACCGATCGCAAGGACGACACCGTCTACTCGACCCCGCCAGGGGGGCACGTCGGTCGGTTTGAATCTCGAAAACTCCGCCGCGACTCGCAGATCGACGACGGTCGTGCCGCTCTGCACGTTGGCTGCGGCGATCATCCCATCGAGGTACCGGCCGATGATGGGGCTGCGAACGTTGCCGACGAGCCCCAGCCGGAGATGGCGAAACGACTGCATCGGGCTTCCTGCCAGGCGGGGATTGACGGACTGCCTGCCGACGTGAGGCTCCCGTCGCGAAACATTCGGATCGTACCCGTTCCCGGTGAGGATTGCATTCGCTCGGTCGCTGACTCCCGGCCTCCGGCGGCTTGGCTGTGCGGGCCGCGGTGGGGCTTTGGGGCCTGCGGCCTCAGCGGCCAAAAAACGGCGAGAACTGGTGTCTGCGGACGCCGCGCGGGCCACTCTTTTCTTGTGCCAGCCGGCGGTCTTGGGCATATTCAGGGGCTCAGAACGGGGGTGGGGAGGCGAACCACTCTCCCGAGGTGACGCAAACGGAGTGTGAGATGAAACGTTGGCGATCATGGGGCGGAGAACCGACGCGTGAGCGGCGTCGCGAGCGGCGCTTCGCTGGCTGGCTCACTGGCCTGCCGCTGGTGGCGGTGTTGGCAGGTCTCTGTCTACTCGCCGCGGAGCGGGCGGTCGCCCAGCAGCCGCCGGTCCAGATCGGCTTCCTCTGGCACATGCACCAGCCGATCTACTACCCCGGTGAAACGCTCACCGAGACGACCGCCGCGGGGCACTTCTCGTTCTCGCCGACCGATGTCCACAACCAGCGGTATGGTCCCTACACCAACTGGCCGGCCAACGCGATCCAGAGCGGGGCCAGCCTGCCCCACCTCGGGGCGAGCGTGTCGTTTTCCGGCTCGCTGATGCAGAACCTCGACAACCTGCGGGACTCGGGGCAGAGCCAGTGGAACGGCTGGGAGCAGGCCGCGATCGGGGCTCGCAACCTGAGCACGACCCTCGGCAACCCGCGGCTCGACCTGATCGGCTTCACCCAGTATCACGCCCTCGGCCCGCTCCTCGACACCCGCGACCTGCAGATGCAGATCCGGCTCCACAAGCTGGCGACGCAGGAGACGTTCGGGACGTCGGTGCCGCTGAGCCGCGGCTTCTTCCCGGCCGAGACCGCCTTCAGCACCCGGATGATTCCCGCCCTGGTGGCCGAGGGCTACGAGTGGGCGATCGTCGACAACATCCACTTCGACCGGGCCACGCAGAACTACCCCCACACCGACGCCTCCAACCTCTACGCCCCCAACCGAGCCGACGCGATCAATCCCGACCCGGCCGCCTCGGGGGGCGGCTGGGTGCAGCTCAACAACCTCTGGGCCCCCAGCAAGGTCAGCGCGCCGTTCAGCTATCAGCCCCACAACGTTCAGTACGTTGATCCCGCGACGGGGCAAGTTGACCGGCTGGTGGCGGTGCCCGGGGCCCGCTACGAGGGCAACGAAGACGGCCGAGGCGGCTACGGCGCGCTGCTCTATGAGCAGGTGATGGATCAGTATCGGGGCTACAACACCGACCCCGACCACCCGCTCTTGGTCGTGCTCCACCACGACGGCGACAACTACGGCGGCGGCTCGGAGGGCTACTACCACGGCAACTTCCAGAACATGGTCAACTGGGCCTCGGCCACGCCCAACTACGACGTGACGACGATCCAGGACTACCTCGATCGCTTCCCGGTGGCGGCCGACGACGTGATCCACGTCGAGCCCGGCTCCTGGGCCGGAGCCGACAACGGTGACCCGCAGTTTCGCAAGTGGCTCGCCCCGCCCGGCGACTCCGGCTGGAGCCCCGATGAAAACAGCTGGGCGGTGCTGACCGCCGTCAAGAACCGCGTCTTCACCGCCGACGATCTCGCCCCGGTCGAGAATCTCGAGAACGTCCTGACCGGCAGCGGCTCGCCGACCGAGCGGGCCTGGAC
>CALGAS010000369.1 GCA_937959175.1 uncultured bacterium
TGACCTCGCTCTGGCTGATTCCGGTGCTGCTGGGCATCGTCACCACCGTGGCCGTCTTCTACGAGCTGATCAAGGCTCCGACCGGTGCCGGTCGGGCGATCATGGATCAGATCGATGGCTTCCGGATGTATCTGGCCACCGCCGAGCGAGACCGGCTCGACGACCTGACCCGCCAGACGCTCTCACCAGCAACCAGCCAGCCGCAGCCCCGCACGCTTGAACTCTTCGAGCGGTTTCTGCCGTACGCCGTCGCCCTCGGTGTGGCCAACCAGTGGGCGGGGCAGTTTCAGGATCTCGTTGACGCTGCCAGCACCGAGCCGGGCTCGGGGCAGTCTGCGGGCTATCACCCTGCCTGGTACCACGGCAACGCCTGGTCGGCTGCCACCATCGGGGCGGCGGCCGCAGGGCTGGGGACGGCGATGACGACCGCCGTGGTGGCCGCGGCGACCAGCCCCTCGTCATCGAGCGGTGGCGGCGGCGGCGGATCGTCCGGCGGCGGCGGCGGTGGGGGCGGCGGCGGCGGCTGGTAGCATGGTGCGAGCCGGAGGCCATGCATGATCCCCCACCTGCGATGCCCGCTTTGTATCGGCGGCGCCGTCCTCGCTGGGCTGGCTGTTTTGGCCGGACAGGCTGCAGCCGTCGCTGCCGAGTGGCCTAATGTCGTGATCCTCTACGCCGATGATCTCGGCTACGGCGACGTGCGGTGCTACAACCCGGAGCGGGGCAAGATCCCCACGCCCCAGATCGATCGGCTGGCCGCCGCGGGGATGCGGTTTACCGACGGCCACTCATCGTCGGGCGTCTGCTCCCCTTCCCGCTACACCCTGCTGACCGGCCGCTACCACTGGCGAACGAGGCTCACGAAGGGGATTGTCGGGGTCTGGGAGCCGCCCCTGATCGCCCGCGACAGGCTCACGATCGCGGGCCTGGCCAAACGCCGGGGCTATCGGACCGCGGCGATCGGCAAGTGGCACCTCGGCTGGGACTGGCCGCTGGCCGAAGGCGACAAGAAGCGGCTCGCTCGGGGCCGCAAGGGCCGTGATCCGGACGGCCCGGCCGACGTCAGCGATGCCGACCGCGTCGCCTGGCGGCGGATCTTTTCCGAGCCGATCGGTGGCGGGCCGACCGCCTGCGGCTTCGATTCCTACTTCGGCACCGATGCGCCCAACTGGCCCCCCTACTGCTTCATCGATGGCGATCGCACCGTCGGCATTCCGACCACGCTGCTACCGCTCGCGGACTTCCAGAACAACCGGGCAAGCATCCAGGGGCCGGCCCTTGAGGGCTGGCGGCTCGAGGAGGTGCTGCCGGCCCTGCGGGACCGGGCCGTCGCCTTCATCGAGGAGGCCGCCGCGCAGGAGGCCCCCTTCCTGCTCTACATGCCGCTGACATCCCCGCATACGCCGCTGGCGGTCAACGAGCCCTGGCGGGGCCGAAGCGGTCTCGACAACGCCTGTGCTGATCTCATCATGGAGACCGACGCGGTCGTCGGCGACGTGCTCACCGCGATCGAGCGGGCCGGGGTGACCGATGAGACGCTCGTCGTGTTCACCAGCGACAACGGCTTCGCCCCCTATGTCGGCGTCCGTGACCTCGAGCAGCGGGGCCACTACCCGAGCGGCCCGCTGCGGGGCTACAAGAGCGATGCCTGGGAGGGGGGCCACCGCGTCCCCTTGATCGTGCGGTATCCGGGGGTGACCCGCCCGGGGAGTGTCTGCGAGGCGCTCGTTCACCAGGCCGATCTGATGGCCACGCTGGCCGAACTGCTCGACGTGCCGCTGCCGGCCGACGCCGGCGAGGACAGCGTCAGCCTGGTGCCGCTCCTGCGAGGCGAAAGCGGGCCGGTCCGGCAGCATGCGGTGAGCTGCTCGATACAGGGCCTGCCGGCGATCCGTGACGGCCGCTGGAAGTTGATCCTGGGCCCGGGCTCCGGGGGCTGGTCGAAGGGGGGCGGCAACGGCCCGGAGGTCCAGCTCTACGATCTGGCAAGCGACCTCGGCGAGCGGAACAACCTCGCCTCCGCCCGGCCCGATCGGGTGCAGGCGATCCGCGCGGCGTACGAGACGATCGTCGCCGCCGGCCGCAGCCGGCCCTTTCCGCCTGCAGCCGAGTGAGCCCCGGCTCCAGACGCGGCCGCCCGGCCCCAAAACGCGGCGTATAGTAGCGGTGAGGGAAGACCTGCCGGATGGGCCGGTCAGCCGAGCCTCATCCGGGCGGCACCGGGCTGGCGACGCTTTTTCGCAGGGATGCTTTTTCGCAGGAAGGATTGCCAGCGGCATGCGGGTGCTCGAGGTGGCCAGCGAGGCCGTCCCCTTCGCCAAGACCGGGGGGCTCGCCGACGTCGCCGGGGCCCTGCCGGAGGCCCTCGCCCGGCTCGGCTGCGACGTGACGCTCGTGCTCCCGGCCTATCGCGAGGCGCTGGCCAGGTCGCTGCCGATCGAGCCGACCGGGATCGAGTTTGCGGTGCCGATCGGGACCCGCAGCCTGCCTGCTCGGATTCTCCGCTGCCGGCTGCCGGAGTCGGCCGCGACGGTGCTCCTCGTGGCCAACGACGAGTTCTTCGACCGGCCGACGCTCTACGGCGGGGCCGAAGACTACGCAGACAACGCCGAGCGGTTCATCTTCTTCTCGCGGGCGGCCCTCGAGCTGGCCTGCCGGCAGGCGGCCCCCTTCGACGTGATCCACTGCCACGACTGGCAGACCGGCCTGGTGCCCGCCTACCAGAAGACCCTCTACCGGTCCTGGCCGGCGGTCGCTGAGGCCCGCACGGTGATGACGATCCACAACATGGCCTACCAGGGGCTCTTCTGGCACTGGGACATGCTGCTGACCGGCCTCGACTGGCGGTATTTCAACTGGGAGCAGATGGAGTTTCATCAGCAGCTCAGCCTGCTCAAGACAGGGATCGTGTTTGCCGACCGGGTCACGACCGTCAGCCCCACCTACGCCCGCGAGATTCAGCAGGCCCCCGGCGGCTGCGGGCTGGAGGGCGTGCTGGCGGCCCGGGGAGCTGCCCTGACGGGAATCGTCAACGGGATCGACACCGACCTCTGGAATCCCGCCACCGATCCCCACATTCCGCGGCACTACACCGAGGCGGACGTCGCCGCCGGCAAGTACGCGGCGAGGATCGCCCTGGCGGCACGGCTCGGCCACGCCGCCCCCACGGAGCGGCCGCTGGTCGCCTTCGTCGGCCGGCTGGTCGAGCAGAAGGGCGTGGAACTGGTCGCCGAGGCGATCGGCCGGCTCGGCGGCGAGGGTCGTGCCAGCTTCATGGTGCTCGGCACCGGTGAGCCGGCCGCGGAGGAATCGCTTCGCCGGGTGGCCGCCTCGTTTCCCGACGTCGTCGATGTCGTGATCGGCTTCGACGAGGGGCTCGCCCACCTCGCCCAGGCCGCCGCCGACATCATGCTCGTGCCGAGCCGCTACGAGCCCTGCGGCCTGACCCAGCTCTACGCCCAGCGGTACGGGGCGATCCCGGTCGTGCGGGCGACCGGCGGCCTGGCCGACACAGTCGTCGACGCCGCGGCCGACGCGGTCGCGGAGGGCCGGGCGACCGGCTTCACCTTCGTGCCGTACGACGCCGCGGCGCTCGTGCAGACGGTGGAGCGGGCCCTCGATTGCCACGCCGACGCCGACGCCTGGAGCAGCCTGGTTCGCACCGCGATGCGGCAGGACTGGTCGTGGGACTCGAGCGGCCGCAAGTACCTGCAGCTTTTCGAAGAATTACTCCAGGGCTAACGGGAGTTTCCAGAGGCCACAAAAATGCCCGCCGGGGCGGCGGGGGGGTGGGTAGCCACCAATGTTTGCTTGGTCGTGACAGCGTTTGGGGCATGATGGTGGTGAACGGTTGCTCGGGCTTCCGGGAACCGGGATCGCCCAAGGGCCCGCCGTCCCCCCGGCTCGCGCCGGGGGGCTTTTATGTGCGTCAGCGCGGGAGAACGGGGAAGCGAGGCAAGCTTTGCGGCCACTGCCCGCTGGTTCGAGCCGGGTGGGGTGGCATGACCGATACAAACGGCATGAGGAACCGCACCGTCAGATACCGTTGCCTCGTTCTAGCTGTCAGCCTCGTGGCGGGGATTGTCGCAGCGGTGGCGGTGGCCGGCGGCCATCACTGTGGCCGCTGCGGCGGCTCTGAAGCGGGCACACCGTATCCATACGGAGATCTGGGCTGCGGGCCACGCTACTGCGGACCGGAGCACTGGCGGGACCCCTGCGATGCCTGTGGCCGCTGGGTCGGCTGCAACGGCGTCCGGCAGGGTCCGGAGTTGCTGGCTCCCTGGCAGCTGCCGCCGGGCCGGGGCTTCACCCCGCCGGCGGCCCTTGGCTACGGGCGGCCGATCGGCGTCTGTGGCGAGGGCGCTCCGTGCAGCGACTGCCGGGCTGGCGGGGAATGCCACGCCTGCGGTCCGCGTCACGGCTGGGGGCGGCTGCTTCCGTCGGCCTGGTTCTGAGCGGCTTCGCGGGCAGCGACCGCCGCGGCGAAGGTGATCTCGTCGCCGTGCTGCCGGCAGGCGTCGAGAAGCAGATCCCACTGGCCGGAGGCCGCCGCCAACTCGACCAGCGGCGGGAGCATGCCGGCAGCCTGGAGCGAGCTTGGCGGCCCGCCCTCCTGAGGCCGCTCGACGGCGGCGTGGACCGCCTCGGCATCGCGGCCGAGTCGATGGAGCAGGACGACGAGCACGTCGTTCGGGAGCGTGCCGGCCTCGAGCGGATCGGCAGAGGCAGCCGCCCTCCGGAAGAAGGCGACGGCGGCGTCGGGATCGATGCCCAGCTGGGCGGCGAAGAAGTGCCGCGACGCCTCGCCCACGTTCTCAAACGGGGGCTCACCCGGATAGGTCACGTCGGCGGGCAGGCGACAGGCGTAGCAGGCGAGTTCCCAGGCCCGGCCCACGGTCGCCGGATCGGTGCAAACCCGCGCGATCCGCAGGACCGACTGGAGATGCGAGACGTCGACGTGGATGCTGGCATCGTCGAGGCCGCCGGCCGCATCGAGCAGCGCCACCAGCGGCCTGTCAGCGGTACGCGAACTGGCAGAATCGATCCCCCGCTGCTCGAGGTCGGCAGCGAGGTTGTTCACGACCTCGGCGTGCAGATGGCCGACCAGCGTTGCCGCCGCCGGAGCCTGGCGTGTCGCCGGCAGCCGCGAGACCGCCTGCTCGTAGGCGGTGACGGCGTTGCAGGTGCCCTGCGTCGCAAGCACGATCCTGATTCCCAGCGCGGGATCGGCCGACTCCCAGAGGGCGACGCCGAGAATCTCCTCGGCCAGCCGGGCCTCTCGATCTTCGGGAGACTCACCCGGAGGCCCGTCGTCGGCAGCCTCGGCCGCTCCGGCCGCAGCCTCACCGCTGGCCGCTACGTGCATCAGCGGCTCGGCGAGCCGGGCCAGTCGGCCGGCGACCTCCTCGGCCGGAGCGGCGGCCCGCAGATACATCCAGGCCGCGGCGACCTCGCCCGCTTCCAGCAGCGGCCAGCCGACCTCCCGGCAGGCGGCCAGCGACATCGCGTCGAGCTTGTCTCGACGGGCCTCATCGAGCGGGCCGGTATCGCCGGTCAGCGGCAGCCCGAGGGTCCGGCGGGCCTGCACCATGCGGAGATCGAAGAGGGCATGCCAGCGGCCGCGGCGGGCAAGCGATGCGGCGAGCTGGTCGAACATCGCCTCCGGCCCGTCGGCAGACGCCACCGCCGCGAGGCTGTCGAAGTCATGTCCTGGGTCGGCGTGGCTGGCGGTCATCGTGTCCCTTCCTGGCGGACCGCTTCGTAGGCGAGCACCGCCGCCGTCGCGGAAACATTGAGACTGTCGGCGATGCCCCGCATCGGCAGGGAAACGGTCTCGATCGTGATCGTTTTTGCTGCAGCCGCGTCGTGCCAGGCCGGCGAGAGCCCATGGGCCTCGCTGCCCACGACGATCACCGTCGCCCCGGCCAGAGGCACCTCATGCCAGGAGTGCGTTCCTTCCGGCGTGGCCGCCACGATGCGCCGCTGGTGCTCCCGACACCAGGCGATCACCTCGCCGGCCGTTGCCACCGCCAGCGGCACACTGAAGACCGTGCCGAGGCTCGCCCGGATCACGGCGGGGTTGGCGACGTCAGTGCCGCTGTCGCAGGCGATCACGCCGGCCAGACCGGCCGCATCGGCTGTCCGCAGGATCGCGCCGAGGTTGCCGGGCTTCTCGACCGCCTCGGCCACGAGCAGCGGCCGCCCGACGGGAAAGGCAACGTCGGCCAAGCCCCGTGGCTGGAAGCGGACCACGCCGACGACGCCCTCATCGCGGTTTCCAAAGGCGACCTTTTCAAAAGCCCGTGGGGCGAGGGCCACGATCGCCGCTCCGCGGCTGCGGCAGGCTTCCAGGCAGCCGTTGCGGGCCGCCGTCCGCGCTGCGTCGCCCGTCTCATCTCCCGCCACGAACACCGCCTCGACCTCGACGCCGGCAGCCGCCGCCCGGCCGAGTTCACGAATGCCGTCAACGAGCGTGAGCCCGGTCTCCCGCCGCCCTGCAACCGTTCGCAGCCGGGCAGCCTGCCTGATCCGGGGGTTGGCCGGGCTCGTGATCGTTTCAGACGTCTTCACGGCCGTTGTTGTACCAGCCTTCTGAAACCGGCCCCAGCAGACATCGACTCGTCGCCGGCGACCGCTGGCAGCCGGGATTCTGCGGGCCTGGGGAATAACTCGATCGAGCGGGTACGATAATGCCGCGGAGGCTGGTGCCATCGGCCTCGCGTTCCCCTGCTGGATCGAGGATTTCACCATGCGTTCTCTGCCTGCCCTGCTTGCCACTGCCGTGCTGACAACGCCCTGGCTACCGGCCCTCGGTCAGTCCCTCTCACTCGACCAAGCGCTCGGCAGCGGTTCCGCGGAGGCGTCTGCGGTGGAGACGACCGAAACCGCCCCGCTGCCTGCGGCCGTCGCTCCCGCTGCGGCTGCCTCTTCCGAACCGGCGGCCCGCGGGAATCTCGCAGCGGTGCGACGACTGCTCGCCAGCGCGGGTCAGGGGCGGGTGACCGATGCCCAAGCCGACATGGCCGCCAAGCGGTTGGCAAAGCTTCGAGCCGCTTCGGCCGAGCGGCGAGGAGGCGAGACCGCGGCCCTGCTGACGGAGTGTGACGCCAACGGCGACGGCCGGGTGTCGCTGCCGGAGGCGCAGGCGGCGGTCGCCGAGGCGCGTCCTGCGGTCGACGCCAGGGCAGCGGTGGCAGATGACGTCGTTGCCGCGATCGACCAGAACGGTGACGGCCGGGCGGATGAAGCCGAACTCGCTGCCTACGTGGTCGCCCTGGGCACCGTCCGGGCTGTGGTGGAGCCGCTGGCAGTACAACTCTGGAACGCCGCCGATACCAGCCGTGACGACTGCATCGACGTCGCGGAGGCCCGCATGGCAGCGGACCAGTTTGGCAGGCTGCTCCTCTACAGCGGTGGCGCCGAAGGGACGCTGGCCGTCGAGGATCCGGCCGCCTGGCTGCAGGTGGTCGGCGTGATCGAACGGGCCGACGCCGATGGCTCGACGGGCCTGTCGCAATCCGAGATCGCTGGCACGACCGTCTTCAAGGCGGAGTTTGCCGGCATGGATCGCAATCGGGACGGTGAGGTCTCGGCCGGTGAGTTGTACGCCAAGGCAGCTGGCCTGACCAAAGCGGCCCAGAGCCAGACCTGTGCGACCTGCCCGCTGGTGAAGAAGGCGGGAGCAGAGAAGATCGACCTGGTGCAGAGCCTCCTGATGCTCCGCTGAGCCGGAAGGGGGGCTCTCGCCGTCGGCCCGCTCGAACTGGATCACTGCTGGATCTGCCTTGGAACCAGACTGAGAGATGCGGGTGGCACGACGTGAAGCGGTGATTCGATCGATTGCGGTCGAGGGCCGCGACGGGGAAGCCAATCGAGAGCGTTTTCGCGGGCTTGTCCCCCGTACGGTGGCCACCGTCGCCACAACGCTCTGCGAGCGATCTGATCCGAAGGGAACTTTCACCGCTGAGGTGACGGTCAGCCCCTGAGGCGGCCGGCCGGGGTGGCTCCTGGGGCACTTTTTGCCCTGTTTTCCCCGGCTGCCCGATTCTGCGAAACTTTTGGCGGGGTTGACCGTTCAAGAGCCGGAGCCGGTCTGGCCGCGGCCAGCGGCCCCCTTCTTACTGCCCCATTTCTCTTCTGGAACCACATCCATGATCGCTGTTGGCCGTTTTGTCTGTCTGGCAAGTTCCCTGGCTGCCGCCCTGATGGCCGGTGGTATCACCCGTCCTGTCGCTGCTGCTGACCGGGAGGGAGGCTTTCTCAAGCCTGCTGTCCAAGCCTGGATGGGTGTCGTGGCCCTGTTGGCTGACGATGGTGAGCCGGATCGAATGGCTCCCCGGCGGCGTCAGGGACCCCGCGGTGATGCCCTGGCGATGCTCAACGACATCGTTGGCCGGCTCTCCCGCATCGAGGCGATGCTCGCTGCCCGCGGCCCCATGCGCGGCCCCGGTCCCCGCGACGGGCAGGCCCGTGGCCCCCGGCGGGACGTGCCGCCCGAGATGCGAGAGATGATGGAGGCTCGCATGCAGAAGCGACGCGAGCAGATGCAGGACGCTCGCAAGAAGTGGGAGAACGCATCGCCCGAAGAGCGGGACGAGATGAAGAAGCAGTGGCAGGCCCGCATGGAAGAGGGCCGCAAGAGGATGCAGGAAGCCCGCGAGAAGTGGGAGAACGCATCGCCCGAGGAGCGGGAGGAGATGAAGAAGCAGTGGCAGGCCCGTCGTCGGGAGGCGTACGGCAGCCGGGAGAAGCCGCGGGCCGAACGTGCCGAAAAGGCTGAGCCGTCGGTCAGCCCTGGCGAGGTGCGGCAGGCCATGCAGCGGATGCGCGAAGAGGGCCGCCGGCGGATGGAAGACGCCCAGGCAAAAATGCAAGCGGCCCGTAAGCGGTTCCAAGAAATGGAGCAGCGGATCAAGCGGCTGGAAGCGGAGGTCGCGCGGCTCCGAAAAGCCGCTGAGAAGGACGACTGACGCCGGGTTCGTGAGGTTGAAGCACGGTCGGTTGTTGGTTGTGACCGCGGTTTGGGCGGGTTGGTGGTGAACGGTTTCCCGGGCTTCCGGGGGCCGGGAAGGCCACATGACCCGCCGTCCCCCCGGCTCGCGCCGGGGGGCTTTTATGGGCTGCGACGGGGTTCGCTGGGTCCGGGGGTGACGATCACGCGGAGCGCGTCGGGCCGGGCCGCCCGTGCCAGGGCCTCGTTGACCTGCTCGATCGGAAACACCGGCCCGGCCAGTGCCGCCAGCGACGCACCGGCCGGGCTGGCCAGGTGCTCGACAGCCGTGACGAGATCCTCGGGCAGGTAGTTGTGCACGCCCTGCACGGTGATCTGGCGGCGGACGATTCGCTCGGGGTCGAAACTGATTCCCGGACTGGGACTGACGCTGCCAGCAAGGATGCAGATGCCGCCGGTGGCCGTCAGTTCCATCGCCATGCTGACCGAGGCTGCCGTGCCACTGGCCTCGACGACCACATCAACGCCGTCCGGGCGAAAGGCCTCGTGATGACCGTCAGCCGGCTCGGCCTGCCGGAGCATCTCGATCGCCTCCTCATCGATGCGGTCTGGCGGGGCCGCCGTCACCGCGCCAGCGATCGCGGCGACGGCCCGCTCCCGCCGGGCTGCAACCGGGTCGATGAGCGTCAACCGCCCGACACCTGCCGCCCGCAGCAGGCTGGCCACCGAGAGTCCGAGCATGCCTGCGCCCAGCACCACCAGGGTGCAGTCGGCGAGACCGCGGCCGGACAGTCCGCTTATCCCCAACTGTTGCCTGACGGTTCGTACAATGGCCGCGGCTGTCGCGACGGCACAACTGGCCGGCACGGCCGCCGTGTCGGCCAGCGAGTCAGGCAGGGGCATGATCGCCGTGCCGGAAAAGACCTGCACAAGATCGGCCAACCCGCCGGAGAGCCCGTGCTTCGACTCGAGCGGTGAGTGACCATACTTGACGAGATGTCGGCACTTCTGGGGCATGCCCTGCCGACAACGGTCGCAGGCTCCGCAGGAGGCGCAGACACTCCAGGTGATCCGTTGGCCGATTTCCAACGGCCGACCGTGGACACATCGCGGCGGCTCGCCCGGGCCGAACGCCGCGATCCGACCGACGATTTCATGGCCGAGGATCGTCGGCACCGGATGCGGCCGCCGACCGTGGGCCGTGTGCAGATCGCTTCCGCAGAGGGAACACGCCGTCACCTGCACGAGGATGTCGCCTGCCCCAAGCGGAGGCAGAGCGAACTCCCGGCACTCGAGGGGTTTCCCCGGCTCGACCAAGACGGCTGCCCGGGCGGTCTGCGGTAGATTTTGCTTCAACATTGCCTGTGACTTCGCCGGGTAGGATCGTAGCGTTTCCTGACTCGCAACCACAAGAACACCCGAAAACTGTGGAGTTTTCAGCAGCACGACCGAATCCGGTCGTTCTTCCACCACCTCGGCGGCTGAATCATGAATGACCCACCCCCGAAATGATGTTGACTGAAAGACCACACCCAGTGCTGGGATGCCGCCTCAAAGGGGGGCCGCCAACCTGCCGCCGTCAGCCCCGGCGTCGCCGGCGGGCCTTCTTTTTCGGCCGTGGAGAGGTGCTTGTTGAAGCCTTGCCAGGGTCCAGGGAGGCAGGCTCCCGATCGCTCGGTTCGCCATCGGCTGGCAGCGATTGGGACACGATGATGCAGTTCTCCCCGAGATCGAGCTCATCGGGCTCGTCGATCGGCCGGCCCCGGTCATCGAGTTTGACGTCGGCCTCGGCAGTCTTCCGCTTGGCGACGGACAGGAGTTGCTCGTAGAGATCGGCCCGGTCGGCACCGTTGATCTGGGAAACGGCACTGGCCACCTCGCCGAGATACCGGAGAAAGATGTTTCGCCGCTGCCCCTCCTGGGCCACCCGCAGCCGCCGCCTCAGGTACATGCCGAGCTTGCGGCCCACCGCCTGGAGAGCCAGCCGGATCTCCTTCTGGATCTCGGGGTAATGGGCGATCGCCTCCTTCGACTCGCTGGTGAAGGGCACCCAGACGCTGGCCATGTGCACCATCACGGTCACTGGACCGCTGGGCAGGCTGCCCCGCGACTGGGAGAGGCCGTAGGACCGCCAGTTGGTCGAGAGGATCGTCTGCGTGATCGCACAGGCGGCATGCTGAAACTGGAGCGGCACCCGGTTGGCGAATCGAAGGACCGTCATGCTCTGGCCTTCCTCGGCGTTGACATGCTGCATCGCCTCGTGGAGGGCGTCGAGCTGCTTCTTGGCCAGCTTGGCGGGTGACTGGCGGGGCGTCAGCTTTGCCTCGGTGAGAATCTTGTCGGCCCCCTCCGAGCCGACGCCGGCGAAGGTCGTGATCAAAAACTGCCGCATGCTGCGGGCATCGCTCTCCCCGGCCAACTCGCCGAGCGCCTCCCGGCTGATCCGCTTGGCCGACGGGCCGCCACCGTAGGCCAGCGCAGCCTCGATCTGGAACGGATTGCCGCGATAGACCGCCGGCGGCCGGGTCGCCGCGGTGAAGAACTCGCCCGGCACCACCTGCCGGAGCCCGGCCAAGAGCCGCTGCTCCCCGATCGGCACGATGCAGTCGGTCGCCGGGGGCGGGATTCGGGTCTCCTGGATCGCCCGATAGATCGCATCGGCTTCCCCGCGGCCCAGTCTGCCGGCGGTGGCCCGGGTCGAGAGCTTGGCCGCCTCGCAGAGCTTGCGAGCGGTGCCGGCCGAGACCCGTGAGAAGGACTGCGTGAGGAACTGGGCCAGCGTGATCCGAGGATGCTCCTGGAGCATCGTCACCAGCCGGCCGAGTTCCACGCCGTAAGGGTGCGGCTTGATCTCCTTGGGCTCTGGCGGCAGTTCATGGTTGGCTCGTTCCAACAGCCGCTCACTGCCGTCGGGGCCCTGGAAGTGGATCCGGGCGTGCGGATTGGCGATCGCGGTCTGCTCGAGGTATTCCTCAACACTGCCGCGGCCCCGATGGAACTTGGCCTCCATCTCAATGGTCACGCGGGTGCCATGGTCGATCGGCTGCTCAAGATCGTTGACCGCGACCCACTCGATGCCCCGCTTGCGGATCATCTCTTCGCCCGCCTTGCCGGCCGGCACGTCGACGCCCGCCCCTTTGCCATTCAAAATCTCGGGCTGGTTGGTCTTGGTGTCGATCCGCAACTCGTAGTAGTGAGCCGGATCCTTGCGGGAGGTCTTCGAGATGATCTTCACCGGCTTGCCGGTGGTCAGCACGCCGTACATGCCGGCAGCCGAGATGCCGATGCCCTGCTGGCCCCGGCTCATCCGCAGCCGGTGGAACTTCGAGCCGTAGAGCAGCTTGCCGAAGATCAGCGGGATCTGCTTGCTGACGATGCCCGGCCCGTTGTCCTGGACACTCATCCGGTAGCGGGCCCCGCTCTCTCCGACCTGCTCGATCCGCACCCAGATTTCGGGCAGGATGCCGGCTTCTTCGCAGGCGTCGAGGGCGTTGTCGACCGCCTCCTTGACGCTCGTCAGGAGCGCCTTGCGCGGGGAATCGAAGCCCAGCAGATGACGATTCTTCGCGAAAAACTCGCTGACGGAGATGTCCCGCTGGCCGGCCGCCAGGGTTTGGGCAGTGGCCCGCCGCCTGGTGCGGGCCCGCGGCGGCCGACCGGTTGCGGCCGCCTCCGCCTCCGCGGGCGGCCCGGCAGCGGCCGGTTCTGACTTTCGGATGCGGGCTTTGCGAGCCATTGATTCCCCGAACGCGTGGCGAGAAACCGTGACTTTGACCAGCCAGGAAGGCCTTGGCAAGGGGGGCCGAGTTTGCCGGTTACGGAGAGGCTGCCGGCCGCCCCTGGCGATTGCCCGGCCTGGAGACTGCCGCGCGAAGGTATGCCTGTTGGGGAGAGCCGCCCAGAGACGGCCGCGGCCACTGATGCCGCTGACATGACGCAGCCGAAGATGCTTGCGACGCCACGGTGAGCCAAGCCCGTCTGGGGGACGGGCCGCCGCGGCTGCCGGGGAGTTGCCGCCATGCACCGCACCACGATCCTTCACCGCTGGCTCCTGGCCGCGGCCATCACCTGCGTCGCGGTCGCGACCGAGCAGGCTGTCGCGATTCCGATCGACGGGGGAGTCGAAGGCCCGGTGCCCGATGTCTTCTACAATTTTTACACCCCGCCGGTCCCGGTGGGACCCTACCCGGCGATGGGCGCCCAGCTCTACGTTTCACCGCGACCGGTGCCGCCGCGGGTGGGCCACACGTGGATCACCTACCCTCCCTTCATGCCACACGAGTTTCTCTACAAGCATCGGCGGAAGTATGTCCGGCCGGCCGGCGTGACGGGTTTGCGGACAACCGTTCACGGCTATTGGTGGTGAGGAGAACTGCGATGCGCTATTGGAAGACCCTGCCCGCGATCAGCGGACTCGTCCTGCTGGGCCTGATGGTGATGCCCCGCGAGTCACTCGCCTGGCATCCGCACCATCCTCCGCGTCATCAGGCAGGCCTCGTCGGCTGCACCGGATGCTATCCCGGCGGGCCTTGCCAGGCGGGCTGTCAGGGCCATTGCGGTCGGGGCCACTGCCGGCACGGCGGGCAGAAGCTGTGCGGGCACTGCGGCACGGGCCTCTTCGGGCACTGCCGGCATGGCCACTGCGACGGTCATTGGCTCCATCACGACACGATCGAGAAGCGGTACTTCCTGCGGAGCCAAGGCAAGAGCTGGCACAGCGGCTGGTACGACCCGACCGAGGGCCGACCGATCGCGTTGGTCGTGCCGCCGACGGCGGAGTTCATGACGCAGTATTCCTGGGGCGTGCCAAGCTCACGGGTCATGCCACTCTACCACCAGTTTCGACGGCCCTACCCCGGGCCGGGTGCGATGGCAGGCGGGGGTGCAGGCTTCATGCCCACGCCCAACCAGCCGAGCGACACCGTGCAGTTTGGTGTCAACGCGGTCCGCGGCCCCTGGAACGGCTATTGAACTGACGGCTGATCACCCTGCTGCAGCGAGTTGCCGCCAGCAGCCCATCACGGATGCGGAGTCGGCCGGCTGGCGGCTCAATCATGGAGTGACGCCGCCAACCGTTCACGAGCGAGCTCGGCCCAGGGGCTCTGGGGAGCGAGGGTCAGGAATCGACGCAGGTGGGAGCAGGCCTCCGCTGGCCGCCCCAGTTCGGTCAGGATTCCGGCCAGGTGCCAGTGGGCGTCGGCATACTCCGGCTCCTGCCGAAGGCCTCCTTCTAAAGCCGCCAGGGCGAGTTCCAACTCGCCGAGTTCGCCGAGCACGCAGCCGAGACTCACGCGGGCCTGGAGATGATCGGGGGCGAGTTCCAGCGTCGCGTAATATCGCTCTCGAGCGGCCGTCAAATCACCTGCTCGATAGAGCAGTTCCGCGAGCGTGAAGGTGACGCCGGCCGTCGGCCCCTGGGCCTGGAGAACCGCCCGCAACGCTTCGGCTGCCTCGACATATTCGCCGGCCGCTTCGAGATCGTCGGCCAGGTCGAGGATTTCCGCGACGACCTCACCCCCGGGAGATGAGACGTCAACCGAACCATCACCGGCATCGGGCGGCGACGACGCCAGTGGTGACGGGGCCCGCCCAACAAACTCGACCACCGGTGGCTCTTCTCGACGGCTCCGGTCAGGCAGCAGCCCAAGCGACTCGGTGTAGAAGGCGAACTGCATCTGCCCGCCGGCCGCCAGCAGTCTTCCATCGCGGTCGATCGACAGCCGGCGGCCGTCGACCACGATCCGGTCGATGGTCGTGGCAACCCCGCCGCTGCCTGGTGCCAGACTCGCCAGCTTGGCATCGATCTCACGCAGCGACAGCCCGGAGGCCAGCAGACCCGCCAGGCGACGACCGAGCACCAACTGGCCGAAGTCGAGCCACTCGAGGGAACCGATTCGTTCGGCCACTTCGAGCAGGCCGACTCGGATCCAGTGGCGAACCGCCGCCGGGGGCACCCTCAAGACATCGGCCATCATCGATGCAGAGTAGCGACCGCCCAACGAGGCCACAGCCGGAAAGCCAGGCTCGTCGCCATCCGAGGCGGTGTCGGCGAAGGGGTCGTCCCTGACCTGCTGGTCCATGCCCGGCGTCATTCCTTCCTGGGACTCATACCCATCAGGAATCTAACGCCCCGAGGTGGGCATTCCTAGCAGCCCGCCGAAAACATGCCGGCGGGTCGGGGATTTTCGCGGGCCGCGAGGCGTGGCCGGGCCACTCAGGTGGTGTGGCCGGAATGCAGCGATCGGAGGATCGGGCGGCCGCTGGCACCGCTCACGGGCAAATCCCGCTCATCGTGGGCGGGTGGCGCGGGCTCGACCGCCGGACCAAGCGGTGCGACGGTTGGCTCTGGGGTCTCCTTGCCGGCAGCCGGCATGGGAATGTCTTCGGCGGCCTGTTCGGCTGCCGTCTCCGCCCGGCGGGCTTCGGTGGCCGTCTTGCCCTGCTGCGGATCGACATGAGGAAGCTCGGATGATCCCCAATCCCGCTGCAGTTCGGCTGCCTGCTCGGCCTGCGATCCGTCGGCCGGGCGATCCCGGTAGGTCTTGACCGGCCCTGAAGCAGCGGCGGACTGCGGCGCTGAAAGGGACGGCGCAGCCGCCCCACTGGCAGCGGTCCCAGGCGTGGCTGGCCGGGCCGCGGCTGCCGGCGGTGCCGGCAGCGGATTGCCGCAGCTATCGACGGGCACCTTGGTCACGACGACCCGGGGCGTACGGACGGTGTAGGTGTAGGGCACCTGCTTGGCCACAACCCGCGGCACCTGCACGGTCTTCTCCTCGGTGACGTACTTCATCACCTTTACCTCGACCGGTTCAACCCGCTCCTCGGTGACGTACTTGCAGACCTGGACCGGCACCTGGCGGACCTGCTCCTCGGGCACCATCCGGCAGACCTGCACCGGCACCTTGTTTTCGACCCGCTCGACCACCTTCCGAACCGTCTGCACCGGCACCTGACGGACGGCCGTCTCGGCGACCATCTTCATCGTCTGCACCGGCACCTGCTGGACGACCTGCTCATCGACGTAGCGAACCGTCTGGACGGGCACCTTCTGGGTGACGACTCGGTTGACGTAGGTCGTCTCGGGAACCTGCATCGGGGTGTAGACGGGGCGGTAGCTGCGATTGACCTGGTTGACGACCGTGCCGGGCGTCATCTGCCAGGCATAGCCGCCCCGCTGCCAGACGGCCAGGCCGGTCGCGGGGTCGATCATCCAGGCACCCGGCGTCCAGCCCAGCGACGTGCGGCCCGGCGTGACGACCGGCGTCACCGTGTCGACCGCCTGGCTGCCGACCGAGTAGGTCGTCCGCATCGTGGTGACCGGTTCGGCGACGGTGTAACTCTGCTCGCGCTCGCTCGTCTCGTAGACCGGCCGCCGGACCGTCTGGACCTGCTGCTGCATGACGGTCTCGTAGACCGGCTTCATGACGGTGTATTGCTCCTCGCGGGTGCTCGTCTCGACCACGTCCCGCGTGACGTCGTAGCTGCGGTCCTCAACCCGCGTCTCCCAGACCGGCTTCATGACGGTGTACCGCTCCTCGCGGGTCTGCGTTTCCCAGACCGGCCGCTGGACGGTGTACCGCTTCTCCTGGGTCTGCGTCTCCCAGACCGGCTTCTGCACGGTGTAGGTCTTGGTCTCGTAGACCGTCTCGTACTCGACGCGATAGGCAGTCACCTGCTTCTCGTCGTAGACAGTCTGGTAGTCGAGCCGGTAGGTCTCGGTGACCACCGGGGCGGCGGCCACGACCGGCGCGGGCGCACAGCCGCACTGGGCACGGAGGGTGAGGGCCTGCGATGGAGCGAGGATCATGCCCGCAGCCGCCACCGTCACGACGGACTGCCGCCAGATCGCCTTCGGACCACCAGATCGAGTCGACACGAGCATGGAATGACTCCTTGAAAGACCCTTGGAGGGTAATCCGCTGTACGCAGCCCGCAAGCGGCTGGTTGAGAAAAAAAGGCCGTTTTTCCGCGACCCCAGGCCCCTTGCTCCCGCATGAACCGTGCAACCGATCCATCTTACGCCCCCAGGGAAGGCGACCGGCGAGCCCCCCTTCCGCAGACCTCCCCGTCCCCGCCGATCACCCCGCCCAGAGGGTGGCTGCGAGAAGGATTCCCCCTCCGGCTCTCAGAGCAGCCGGTCGAGCAGTCTCCGGCTCCCGGCATCGAGCGCGGCCGGCCGTGGCACACGATAGCGAATGCCGCTGGTATCGGTGATCGACAGGCCTCCATCAGGCTGACGGGCGATATCGTCGGGATGGGCCACCTCGAACCGACAGGGTCCGCGATCGGTGAGCACCCGCCACTCCGCGGGCCGGCCCTCGACGATTCCCTCGATCCGCTCGATCACCGGGACAAACTCCCGGGCCGCCAGCACCTCTTCGACCAGGGCCTGCACGCCCGGCCCAAGGGCATCGAGCGATGGGATCCAGGTCAACTCGGAACCGTCCGGGCCAACCACAGCGACACCCTCGCGGGGTGCCGAGAGCGGGAAGCCCCGCCGCAGGTCGACGTCTGCATGCCTGGTGCCGTCAGCGGCCACAAAGTCGATGCCGCCGGCGGTCCGCCGCTCGAGACTCCATTCGGCACTCACGCCATCGCCTCCTCCGCGGCTGCCCGCTGCTGGGCCCGGTACAGCCGGGCATAGCCACCGTCGGCGGCGAGCAACTCATCGTGTGTGCCGACCTCGATGATCCGACCCGCCTCCAGCACGACCAGCCGATGCGCCCGCCGCAACGTCGGGAGCCGGTGGGCGATGGCGATGGTCGTGCGGCCGGTGACAAGCCGATCGATGGCCGCCTGGATCACCGCCTCGGTCTCGACGTCGACACTCGAGGTCGCCTCGTCGAGGAGCAGGATCCGGGGATCGACCAGCAGGGCCCGAGCGATCGAAATCCGCTGCCGCTCCCCGCCGGAGAGCGCCGTGCCCCGCTCCCCGACCTTCGAGTCGTAGCCCGCCGGCAGCTTCAGGATGAACTCGTGAGCGCCGGCCGCCCGCGCCGCGACCACGATCTCCTCGCGGGAGGCCTGAGGGCGTCCATAGGCGATGTTCTCGGCGACCGTTCCAAAAAAGAGAAACGGCTCCTGGAGCACCACTCCGAGGTTGGCCCGGTAAGCATCGATCGAGAGCCGCCGGAGGTCGATCCCATCGGCCCGGATCACGCCCGCGGCAGGGTCGTAGAAGCGGCAGATGAGATTGGCCAGGGTGGTCTTGCCCGACCCGCTGGCACCAACCAGCCCGATCATCTCGCCCGGTTCGATCGTCAAGTCGATGCCGTGCAACACTTCGCGGGCCCCATAGCGAAAGGTCAGCCCTTCGATCTCAATCCGGCCGGCGAGCCGGCCCGGATCGATCGGCCGGGCCGGCTCGGCGACCGTCGGCGCGCAGTCGAGGATGTCGAAGATCCGCTCGGCACTGGCC